>MAXM01000287.1:1713-7953 GCA_001751015.1 Desulfobacterales bacterium C00003106 | reverse complement strand
CCGCGACAGTCGCGGCTGGGAAGCCGCTTCCACGCTCATACGGACAATTTACGGAGGATAGAAATGATTGATGCGGGAGATACTGCCTTTATTCTTGTCTGTTCGGCCCTGGTACTCTTAATGACTCCTGGCCTGGCTCTTTTCTACGGGGGGATGGTTCGCAACAAGAACGTCCTGGCCACGATTATGCAAAGTGTCATCATTATTGGCCTTGTCAGCGTGATATGGGTATTGTGGGGCTATTCCCTTGCCTTTGGCCCGGACGTGGCCGGAATCATCGGGAGCCTGTCGTGGTTTGGCCTCAAAGGTGTGGGTCTCGCTCCGAATCCTGACTATGCGGGGACAATACCCCACCAGGCATTTATGATCTTCCAGGCCATGTTTGCCATTATTACTCCCGCCCTTATCACCGGGGCCTTTGCAGAGCGCATGAAATTCAGCGGCTTTTTGCTTTTCATTTTGCTTTGGTCAACATTTGTGTATAGTCCCCTGGCACACTGGGTATGGGGTGGCGGGTGGATAGGGAAGATGGGCGCCCTCGATTTTGCAGGCGGAACTGTAGTCCATATCAGTTCCGGAGTTTCTGCTCTCGCCGCAGCGCTATTGATTGGAAAGAGAAAAGGATACGGCAAAGAGCAGTTCATTCCCCACAATCTGCCCATGACCATGACCGGAGCCGCCATACTCTGGTTCGGATGGTTCGGTTTCAATGCGGGCAGCGCCCTTGCAAGCAACGGTTTGGCGACAGGCGCCTTTGTCACCACCCATATAGCTGCTGCTGCCGCATCTTTAACATGGATGTTTGCGGAATGGATTCACCGCAGTAAACCGACCACCCTTGGAGTAGCGAGTGGGCTGGTCGCCGGCCTTGTGGCCATCACCCCGGCCGCCGGATTTGTAGGACCCGTGTCAGCCCTGATCATTGGCGGCCTGGCAGGGGTTATCTGTTATATGGGCGTGCTGATCAAATCAAGACTAGGATATGATGATTCTCTTGATGTCGTTGGGATACATGGCCTTGGCGGGACATGGGGAGCCTTGGCAACCGGGCTGTTTGCCAGCACAGCAGTGAACGCGGATGGGGCCAACGGCCTCTTTTTCGGGAATCCGGCGCAACTCTGGATACAATTCCTGTCGGTCGTCGTTACCTGCGTTTTTGCCTTTGGGATGACAATAGCTATTTTCAAGATCGTGGACTGGACTATAGGCCTGAGAGTCTCGGAGGAAGAAGAGGTCAGAGGACTGGATATTACCCAGCACAGTGAGACGGCATACAGTTTGTAGTTAAACATTAATCACTCAACTACTCGACCATTTGACCACTTGACCAGGTACGGAGGAAAACAGATGAAGAAGATCGAGGCTATTATCAAGCCCTTTAAGCTCGATGATGTCAAAGAAGCTCTGACGGAGATCGGCGTGCATGGGATGACTGTCTCCGAGGTGAAAGGATTTGGCCGGCAGAGGGGCCACACGGAGATCTATCGCGGGGCTGAGTACCAGGTAGATTTTGTGCCCAAGATCAGACTGGAGGTAGTTGTTGATTCCGAAGTTGCTCCGCAGGTCGTGAATGTTATAGAGCAGAAGGCAAAAACCGGGGCTATCGGTGACGGGAAGATTTTTGTCACCTCCTTAGACGAAGTCGTCCGCATCAGGACGGGCGAGAGGGGAGTCGAGGCTATCTGACATATGAATCCGTCCAAATCCCCGATAGACGCTTTGCGGGCGCGGAAGGAAAAATTGACAACCCGTTTTCTCAAAGGGCAGGAACCTCGCTTCCTCGAACGGCATGCGGAGATTCTTGATGATTTCTTCATGGAAAGCTTTGCCGGGAGTTCCGTAGGGCCCCGGATGGGTATAAACAAGAATCCCCATGCCATCATTGCGTTGGGTGGTTACGGCAGAAAGGAGCAGTGTATTCACTCGGACGTGGATGTGCTCCTTGTCTTCAAGAAAAAGATTCCGGATAAGGCTAAAGGCCTTGTCCGGGAGATATTCTATCCGTTGTGGGATATCGGCCTTGAAGTGGGCTATGCCACCCGCTCTCTGAAGGAATGTATGACGCTGGCCTCCAAGGATTTCGAGGTATTGACGTCCCTGATCGATGCCCGTTTTCTTTGCGGCATCTCTTCCCTCTATTCGGATCTAATGAAAGAACTCCGCTACAAGGTCCTCCGCAGAAACAGAGGCTCTTACCTGAGCTGGCTTTCGGAAAGAAATCGTGAACGCCACAACCGGTTCGGGGATTCCACATATCGTCTCGAACCCAACCTCAAGGAGGGTCAGGGCGGCCTGAGAGATTATCATGCCATCCTTTGGATCGCACGAGCCATGTACGATATCAGCAGACCACGCGATCTGGAGTTCTTTGGATACCTCTCCCATGATGAGTTTGAGTCTCTGTGTGAGGCCCTGTCGTTTATCCTGACAGTGAGGAACCGGCTGCACTGCCTGAGCGGACGTGCGTGTGACCAGCTCTATTTTGAGTACCAGGTGAAGATTGCCCGGGACTTGGGCTTCAAGCGAGGAAATGGACAACATCCTGTTGAGCGGTTTCTCGGAGCCCTGCACGGGCAAATGGGCTTCCTGAAGCGGCAGCACCTGATGTTTGTCAAAAGAGCGATGGAGGCAAAAAGGAAATCCGGCAGAAAAAAAGCGCCGCATCGTGTGGTGAGCGCGGGTATCGAGATCGTGCAGAACGCCCTGCACTTTGAATCCCCGGAAGCCATTATGGAAAAACCGGAGCTTTTAATAAGGATATTCGAGCAAAGCGCCATCCTTGGGCTCCCCCTGAGCATAGAAGCAGGCCGTCTCGTAAAGGAGTTCTCGCACCTCGTCAATGACAACTTTCGAAAGTCCCGCACGGTTATCAGGGCATTTCAACGGATTCTCGCCGCGTCTCCCGGGACCTTCAATGTACTGAACGAAATGTTGAACACCGGCATGATGGTCGCCTTCATCCCGGAGATGAAAGGGATTGTCAACCGGATTCAGTATGATGAGTACCACGTCTATCCGGTAGACAAGCATTCCTTGCGAACAGTGCAAACTCTGAAGGCCCTGCGTGACGCCATGCCTAAAAGCCCGGACGCTTTTTACGCGGATATTTTCAGAGACCTGCGCAAGCCGATACTTCTCCTGTGGGCAGGCCTTTTGCACGATGTGGGCAAAGGCGGGCATGGAGATGGCAACCATGCAGGTCGAGGAGCCAGGATCGTAAGGCGTCTGTTTGAGCAGACAGGCTTTCCTGATCAGGAAAGCGAGGCCATTTCTCGTCTGGTCCTTGATCATATCTTTCTCATAGACACGGCTACGCGCAGAGACATCAATGACGAAAAAACTGTGGCGCAGTGTGCCAGAAACATCCGTGATATTGAGCACCTGAAGATGCTCTATCTCCTTACCGTCGCCGATTCAAGGGCTACGGGACCAAAGGCGTGGAACGACTGGAAGGATGCCTTGCTCAAGGAGCTTTTTTTTAAGGTCCGTCATATCCTGAATAAAGGGGAACTATCTACACCGGCCGCTTTCGAGGTGGTGGAGAAAAAGAAGCAAGAGCTTTTTCAAGGCGCTGTGTCCATGTCGCGGGAGGCCCGTGAGGCCCTCTTCGACCAGATGTCTCCGCGTTATTTGCTGGATACACCGTCAAAAGAAATCCTCCGGCACGTGAAGCTATATCAGGAGCTTGGCCAAGCGCCCTTTGTGCTGGAAACCCGGCCCAACTCCGTAACAAACTGCAGAACAGCTACCATCTGCGCTCGGGATTTCCCGGGACTTTTTTCAAAGATAGCAGGCGTGTTCACCCTGAATAACCTGGATATCTTGAGCGCGCGGATTTATACATGGCGAAATAATATTGCTCTTGACATTTTCGAGGCCAAGGCCCCGCTCGACAGGCTCTTTGAGGACGAAGTATGGATGCGGGTCAGAAAAGACCTGAGCGCTGTTCTGAAAGGGGGCTTGGCCCTATCTGTCGCCATTGACGAAAAGGTGCGGGCATATCGATCCGCAGGAAGGAAGGTGCCGAGGAGGCCGGACAAGATTGTTGTCGACAATAAGACTTCCGGTTTTCATACGATCATAGAGGTCTACACACACGATTTTCCCGGGCTTCTTTACAAGATCACCTCTGCCCTTTTCAGATGCAAGCTCGATATCTGGGTTTCCAGGATCGGCAGCAAAGTCGACCAGGTCGTAGATGTCTTTTACGTCCGGGATTTTGACGGCCAAAAAGCGGACAGCCCGGAGCAGGTGGCAGCAATCAAAGAAGCAATCAATGAAATATTGGTCAGTCCCCCGGATGATGCTGGTCGAGTAGCCAAATAGTGGAATGGTCGAGTCGAACCTCCTTCTAATCCATAATGAACCGGAAACTTTTTCACGCTAATCCGCGATGAGCCATAAATAATAGCTGGAACCGGACCGGGAGTTCCCGGTTCAATAGCAGAGAGGGGTCAGCTTAGGTGGGGCCTTACGATATTCTTTTTCTTGATCTTTTCTACGAGTGTCGTACGGTTGATGTTGAGCAGTTCCGCCGCCCTTTTCTTGACCCAGTTCGTCTTATTCAGGGCTTGAAGGATCAACTGCTTTTCATATTCTTCCACTGCCGCATTAAAGGGGATACCTTTATCCGTGACGGTCATTTCAACCGTGTGAACCGGCTCATCTGTGTTGTGAAAATTTCCGGAAAGATCTTCGAAACATATCTCTTCATGATCAGCAAGTATAACGAGCCGTTCCACGAGGTTCTCCAACTGCCTGACATTGCCGGGCCAGTCATATTGCAAAAGAGCCGTGACCGCCTCTGGGGTGAATCCTTTAATATGTTTGTTTTTTCTCTTGTTGAATTTTTCAAGAAAGAAATCTAAAAAAAGCGGGATATCTGTTTTTCTATCCTTCAAAGACGGAACCCTGATCGGAATAACATTTAACCTGTAATAGAGATCCTCTCTGAATGCCCCCTTTGCAATCGCTTTTTTCAAGTCCGTGTTTGTTGCCGCAATGATCCGGATATCCACGCAAATCGTCTTGATGCCTCCAACGCGCTCAAACTTCTGTTCCTGAAGCACACGCAACAACTTCACCTGCAGATTAGGGCTCATGTCCCCTATTTCGTCGAGGAACATGGTTCCCCCGTTGGCGATCTCAAAACGTCCGATACGGGTCTTGTGCGCACTGGTAAAGGCGCCCTTTTCATGTCCAAAGAGCTCGCTTTCCAATAGCTCTTCAGGAATAGCCCCGCAATTGATCGTGATCATCGGTTTTTTTCTTCTTCTGCTGTTATAGTGAATCGCTCTCGCCACTAATTCTTTGCCTGTGCCGCTTGCCCCGGTGATCAATATCGTGCTGTCGGTGTCAGCCACCTTTTCTATGAGTTCGAAGACCTCCTGAATCGCCGGGCTTTTTCCGACAAAATTTTCAAATCGATATTTCTGTCTCAGTTGATTTTTCAGAAGAGTATTTTCGCGTTCAAGCATCTGATAACGGAGCGCTTTTTCGACAATCATCAACATCTCTTCGGATTTCACAGGCTTGGCAACATAATCAACCGCGCCCAACTTGATGGCCTCAACTGATCCCTTGATTGTTCCATAGCCTGTCAGGATAATACAGAGAGTATCGGGAAACTCGGTGATAATGTGTTGCAATACGGCCATCCCATCGACTTCCGGCATATTGAGGTCGGTAATGACCAGATCATAGGGACTATTGTTGACCTCCTCGATGGCCATCCGTCCATTGCCCGCGGTTTGCACCTCATAACCCGCGCGCCTAAGGACGTCGCTTAGGATTTCCAATATTTCAGGTTCGTCATCTACAACTAAGATCTTTGGCATGGACAGAACACCGTTTTATTCGGAGTTACGATTCTTGGTTAGGAACGGGGACGGAACAACTTTCCCGTTAAGGCGCTCAGATTTGGGTTGGATTTGGTCGATCTGATTTAGCAAAACCACAGGAACAGTAGGCTATTTCGCCAACTTCGTGAATTAAGACCGGCCAAAGAGAGCCTGAAGATGTGATGAATGAACGAGGAAATCATTTATCCCCTATCTTTTTTAAGTATAGCATATATAGCATAGGCAGATATAAATCAAGAGAAAACCTGAAGATCGGGGAGATGCGATTTTGGATTGTTGAATTGTGATTGAGGCATTTGGGAAACGCCTCATTCTCCGAACACCTTTTGTATCTTCTTTGTAACAGTATCGGCCTTGAAGGGTTTTACGAAATAACTTC
>MAXM01000287.1:0-1623 GCA_001751015.1 Desulfobacterales bacterium C00003106 | reverse complement strand
GGCAAATTCGGGCGCAAATTCTACCAAGTTATTGTTTGCCGAGCCCTTAATCCTTTTTTCTGTTACCGGCGGGGATATTCAGGGTGAAAGTTGTTGCTCCAGGGGCGCTTTCGCATGCAATTGTACCGTTATAACCCTTTATCAGTGTGTTGACGAGCGAAAGGCCTAACCCTATGTTTTCGCCAAGAGATGGCTCACAATCAGCCCCCTTTTTTGTAGTGAAAAACGGATTGAATATCTCATCTGCGTATTCCTGAGGAATGCCGCAGCCGGTATCCTTCACCTTTATGGTTACCATGTTGTCTTTATGAGACGTCTCTATCTCAAGACGTTTTTCTTCGGAGTCCGCCATGGCCTCGAGGGCGTTTTGAATAAGGGCCAATATCATTGCACCAAACTCGGCATAGAGCCCAAATACCGTGGGAAGGTCTTCGTCAAAACAATTCGTTTTTTCAACCTTATGCTTGAAAAACATGTTTGCATTAAGAAGAAAGGTTGTATCTTTAATGAGATCATTCACCTTGATCGGCTGCAAAACAGATCGTTGTTCCACAATCAGGCCGCTGGTAAGATGATGGTGTTGGTTATTCAATTCATCGAGCCCTGTTAAGATGGACCGTGTCCGTTCCGCCAGCCTGTCTATGATGTCTTCCATCTCAGACGAATCTCCATTCCGGCTTGCCTCGCGCAAATCTTCTGTGTTCATTGCGAGTTGTTCCGCACGGATGTACAGGATTTGGAACGGACCGTTAAGATTGTGTATAATGCCTTCGATGACAGCAACAAGATAGGCGCTGCAGTAGTGGTCGGCCAGCCTTCTGACCAGCATCTCTTCTCTGTTCATTTCTTCTCTGTTCATTTCTTCTCCTTCATAGATCTGATAGTTTCCCTTTGCCGCTGAAAAGCATAATAAACGATCTTCTCTCTGTCTTCCCCTCTTAAGTCGATGAACGACAGGGCGATCTCGCAGGCTTTTTCCTCCCCTCTGGAAACCGGGAGAACCCTTACAATCTCGCCGTATAGTTCCAGCCATACAGGGGGAGTTCCCGGAACCCGGAAATCCGTCTTCAGGATATCACCAACCTGGTATTCCTTTTCACTGAGAAGAGTCATGCCGGTTCCGCTGATATCGAGCGCTTTCCCTTTTTCGGTTTTCTCCTCCCTGTCCTCACCCTCTGAGACAATATCCAGAATTCGATCGAGTTTTTCATCGATACGCAACAGCAAACCCGACAAATATGGCTCACAGGTCTTACAAAAAGAAGCTTCCGTCAAAGACGAGAACGGTTTGTCATTCGTCCGTGGCATACCCGGGCTATTTCGCTCCTTTGAGGCCTTCGTGCTGTTGTATTCAGCAGGTGACATGACAGAAAATCTCACCACCGCTGAAATAGACGCCCTTACATGTTCTCTGTTTTCTTTGACATCGAAACCCGGCATATTCTCTGTTCCGTGGGGCTCGTCACCCCCGTCCTCATGACGGCTTAACGGCCGTGGCAATGAATTATACATCCACTAATAGAAACATCCGCACTTCGACATTCGAGATTCAAAGAAAAATACCCAATTTCATGTCTTATCACTTTTTTGTATTGCACCCACATAATCGCCCCATTTAAGGAG
>MAXM01000286.1 GCA_001751015.1 Desulfobacterales bacterium C00003106 | reverse complement strand
CAGGTTGATTAGCTGGGTCCGGTTGTAGGTCCAACCATGGAAGGTGGCTGCTGCTTCGTAGAGGATCATGACCCAGGTTTCAGCAGGCATCGTAAACTTGGTTTTGGCCTTGGCCGCGCATTTTTTGAGTTCCGCAAAGCACTCCGGGCACAATATATCCCGATAGAGACCCTTGAACTGCCTGAACCCTGTCTTGTACTCCGTGACCAGCCGACCGAGATCAACCCGGATGGGCTCCGGCTCCATGAACTCCTGAAGCCCGAACATGGGAACGGTCCGGCTCCCTTTGACCGTCTTCCAAGCTGCTTCATGCTGTTCCATGAGGACAAAGAGAGTGTGTACCACCTGGCGGAACATAGGCCCGAGGGACTCGGCAGGGTCTTTGGCATCGTGGATCTTAACGCCTAAATTGGACTGGCAGATCTTGAGGTTGTTGGTTATGGCGTTGGTGGTCATCCAGACATCAATCCCATAGCGGGCAACGTCCGTATCCCAGACATCCTGCTCGATGTAATATGCCGCCAGGTCGCCGACAAAGGCGAAGTCTCCTCCAATGGGCTGGCGGATGCGCAGACCGTAAAGCGCCCTGGTAAGATTATAAACAATGTTGTTGGTGATCGTCCCATCATATTTGTAACGCGTATAGACAGGGGAAACGAACTGGTAGTCCTTTTCCAGAATCGGTTCCAGAAGATGCTTCACCCAGTCGTCAGTAATGGAACGCAGATCCGAGTCGACGACCATACATGCCTTTACCTTGAGGCGTTTGGCTGTCTCAAAAATGGATCGAAAGGCTGATCCCTTTCCTGCAGGCCCCCGGTAGATAGATACGATCTTTTCCTGCCAGGGTTTGATCTCGAATTCCTTGGCCGCATCCCGGGTGTCGTCAGTGGAGCCGCCGTCAGCGACAAAGATGACAGAGCGCAAGTCCTTGTAGTGGCGGAAAAGCCCATGGCTCACCATCCGGATAACATGGGGGATCGTCCCCTCGTTGTTGTAACAGGGGATTCCCACCAGGATGTCCGCTCGCCGTATTTCTTCAATTCTCTTTGAGGTATAGGCCCTCAGAGCCGTATCGTAATGCATGGTTTTGTTCCAAATCAGTTGGCAGTCAGCCTGTAGCACAAGGCATCTAATTTTAGTATAAAATCGACATGTTCTATGTGTACGTCGGGCGGGATTTGCAGTTGGACAGTGGCGAATGAGAGTATACCGCGCACCCCTCCTTTGATGAACCGATCAACGGACTGCTGGGCCATTTTGTTTCGTGTGGCAATAACACCGATCTGAATCCCGGCGGTTTTTACCGTTTCTTCCATTTCGTCCACGGGATCAACGATGAGATTGCCGACTTGAACGCCGATCCTTTTCGGATCATGGTCAAAGGCATTTACAAAGGTGTACCCCGGGTGATGAATGTGGGTATGCCTCAGAAGCGCTGCCCCGAGATTGCCTACCCCCACAAGTCCGAGACGCCATTTCTTGTTGAGACCGAGGATCCTTTGCAGTTCAGCAAGAAGGTCTTTTACGTAGTAGCCGATGCCGCGCACCCCAAATTGACCGAAGTAGGCGAGATCCTTTCTGATTTGCGCCGAGTTGACGCCGCATGCCCTGGCGAGCTGGGTAGAAGAGACGACATTGACATCCTTTAGGTTAAGAAGAAAAAGATATCGGGCATAGAAAGAAAGACGGTTTATGGTTACTGCGGGGATTTTTGTCTGTTTCATGGCCAGGATAACCGTTTTTTATTCAATATCGATGCAGGGAAGACAGAAAAGACGTTAAGTGTCAATTAATCAAAACGTGGTAGTATTTGCGCCCGGATTTGCCGTATATTTGGTTGAATAGCGGGCTGTTTCGAGGGTTTTTGAGGACAAGGATCGATTAAGAATATGGTAAGATTGGGGTGCAAAAAAGTCAAGTTGTTTTTGACCGAGCCCTGAGGAAGGGGACAAAAAAAAGGCTTTCAGACTTGCGGTCCGAAAGCCTTTTTTTGTTTAGTTTTTCTTAGCCAAGCAGTTTTGCTGCCGGGTTAGCGTAAAGGATAATCAAGGAGATAACCAGCGCATAGATACAGAGAGACTCGATCATGGCGAGACCGATAAGCAGCGTAACGGTTACCTTACCAGAGGCTTCAGGATTCCTGGCAATTCCTTCAACAGCGGCCTTGAGGCCCATACCCTGGCCGATACCGCAAAGGCCGGCTGCAAAAGCGATACAAAGACCTGCTGCAATTACTGACCAGACATAGAATTCAAGAGCGCCGAGTGCGCCTTCAGACGCGAAGGCAAGTGAGGAAAAACCCAAAACCAGAACCAAAGCCGCAACAGTTGATACAGAATACTTCTTCATTCGATAACCTCCCTTTACATTAATAGTTGTTTAGCGGGCTTCTTCCAAACACCGTTAAACGTTTGTTACATCATCCTGATTTCTTAATGAGCATGCTCCATGGCGCCGGTAAAATACATGGTGGAAAGGAGCATAAATACAAAGGCCTGCACAAAGCAGACAAAGATACCCATCGCCATAATGGGAAGAGGAGCAAGAAAGGCGCCGGCAAGCAGGAACAGAATTGCAAGCACAAGCTCATGACCCATCATGTTTCCAAAGAGTCGAATTGTGAGAGAAAGAACACGCGCTCCATGACCGATGAGTTCAATCGGAAAGATCAGAGGTATCATCCACCATACCGGTCCGAGAAAATGCTTGATATATTTTACGCCGTGAAATTTCACGCCAAGTATATGTGTATAGCAGAAGACCACCAGAGCGCAGGAAAGAGTTGTATTGACACTTGCAGTGGGCGAGAAAAACCCGGGCACCAGCCCTAGCAGATTGCATGTGAAGATGTAGAAAAAGACCGTGGCTACAAGCGGGAAAACAAAACGCCCTACTTCCCCGGTGACGCTGACCATGAAATCTTCCAGACCGCTGACAACAGCCTCAAGGACATTTTGCCCCCCGGTAGGGATCATTTTTATTCCCCTCGTCGCCAGGAACCCACATCCTGTCAGTAAAATCATCACAACCCAGGTATAAGCAACCCAGGGATAGCTGTGAGCAAAGTGCCAGTGAAACAGATCTGGTAAGAACATATACGGATGTTCCATTTATGCAACCTCCCTAAATAAAATTGTTTTACCTTCTGAAAACCCCTATGGGAATGCTGATCAGTATGATGGAAAGTCCCAACAGCAAACCTAAAGGATCCACGTAGTGCTCGGATATGAGCACATATATAACCACCGCACTAATAAGAAATCGTACATAATATTTTCCCATGATTACGCCAGGGCTCAAAAGCCTCATGGGATTTAAAGCTGTTTTCAGTGTACGATGGAGAAAATAGAAGTTTGTCGAAACAATAAGACCACCGGCAAAGACTCCTGAACCAAAACTCCGGCCGACTATCAACAGCGCTCCGACCGTAAGACTTACTAACAAAATCCAGTTATAGAGAGTAATAATCCGTAACAGTCTTTCCCCTTCGTCTACCTTTAATTCCTTCATAAGTTGCGACTTTTTTTCATGGCCAGATAGATATTTCTGTAGCCTGCCGCAATCCCGAACCCGAGGAATATTAATGTCAGCCACGGAGAGGTATTAAACATATAATTATCGAGGTAATACCCGATCCCAAGCCCCATGAATATAGCAATGGCAACCGACATGCCCAGTGCGCTGAAGTAACATAAATCGTTTATTAACCGCTTTTTTTCATTTTTCATGACAAAGAACATCATGCGTAGATCAGAATCGATCTGCTTGAAGGCTATTCTATTATAAATATTGCCTGCAAAAAAAATCAATCTGTTCTTACCACAGTAATCCTGATAAGTCAAATCTTAAATCAGGGTCTCAAAGATCTTTCTTGCGGCCCTCGTGGTAGCTTCAATATCCTCGCGGGTGTGGGCATTTGAAACAAAAAGGGCTTCATATTGCGAAGGCGCACAATATACACCGTTTTCCAACATCTTGTTGTAGTATCCGGCAAATCTTTTTAGATCGCTCGTCTGCGCATTTAAAAAATTGTTTACAGGCCGGTCCGTAAAAAAGATTCCAAGCATGGAGCCGACCCTGTTGATCGTGACACGTATACCGGTCTCATGCGCCGCCTTTCCAAGCCCTTCTGCGAGCAAAGCCGATTTTTCTTCAAGCTCTTCGTAAAAGCCTTGCCTTTGGAGTTGCTTTAGCGTCGCTATACCCGCAGTCATTGCCACGGGGTTTCCCGAAAGCGTGCCCGCCTGATACACAGGTCCTTTCGGCGCGATCTTTTCCATGATTTCTCGCCTTCCGCCGTAAGCCGCTACAGGAAGTCCCCCTCCTATGATTTTCCCCATGCACGTCAGGTCCGGTTTGATTCCATACAACGCTTGAGCGCCGCCATAAGCCACACGAAAACCTGTCATCACCTCGTCAAATATGAGTAGAATTCCATTGTTTTGCGTAACCGTCCTCAGGTCTTCAAGAAAACCGGGATTAGGCGGGACCAGCCCCATATTTCCGGCAACCGGTTCGACGATGACACACGCTATCTTGTCTGCCTTCTGCGACATCATATCATGTACCGGACCAATATCATTGTACGGCAGGGAAATTGTCTGCTCCACACACCCCTGCGGAACGCCGGGGCTTCCCGGTATGCCGAGTGTGGCCACGCCGGAGCCTGCTTCAACCAGTAAGGTATCGGAATGGCCGTGATAACAGCCGTCAAACTTGATAATGATATCTCTGCCGGTAAACCCGCGGGCCAGGCGCACAGCGCTCATGGTAGCTTCGGTGCCGGAGTTGACCATGCGGACCGCCTCAACCGAAGGAACCGCATCTGTCACCATCTCGGCAAGTTTTGTCTCCAGATCGGTTGGCGCACCGAAGCTCGTTCCTCTCTCCAGGACTCCCCTGATGGCGGCGATGACCTCAGGGTGTCTGTGCCCCAGTATCATTGGCCCCCAGGAACAGACATAATCAATATACGAATTTCCGTCCGCATCAAAGATATAGGCCCCGTCCGCACGGTCAATAAAAAGGGGAGACCCGCCCACTGCTTTGCACGCGCGTACAGGACTGTTGACCCCTCCCGGAATTATGGCGCGGGCTGCGGCAAAAAGCTCCTTTGACCTTTGATTTTTCATACAGAACCCTTTCTTTTTTTACAGAAGTCCGATGACCTATACCAAAATGAGTTCCAAAGGTCAATATCCGTTTTTTGGCGGCGCTGTTGACCCGGGTCAAGGTGCTTTTTGGCTCGACACCTGCCTGCCTTTTTGATACACAAACGGATTATGATCCCATCCGACACAGAGTCATCACACGAGTCGTCCCGCAATAGCTCCGGCAACCGTCAGGATTCGGAAACGCCCCGCACGCATTGTATCCGGTGCGGCACGTGCTGTCTCAAAGGAGGCCCCACGCTTCACCTTGAGGACAGAGATTTGCTGGCAAAAGGAATTATCAAGAGATCCGACCTTTACACGATAAGGGAAGGCGAAACCGTATTTGACAATATCAGAGGGAACGCATCGGCGCTTGCTGGAGAGATCATCAAGATCAAGGGACAAGGAAAGGGGTATTCCTGTATCTTCTATGACGAGTGCCAAAAAGGATGCAGAATATATGAAAACAGGCCTGTAGAGTGCCGTGTCCTGAAATGCTGGGACACGAAAGATATCAAGGCCGTTTCCGGAAAGAACAGGCTCGCGAGAAAAGACCTCATCCCTCCTGACAACCCGGTGGCGCAACTCATCGCGGCCCACGAACAAAGGTGCTCTTACCTCGCGCTCGAGAAACTGATAGAAAGGATCGGAGGGCCGGACGCAAACGAGACGCTTGACAAGGTCATCGAACAACTCCAATTCGACCACCATCTTCGTTCTGTTGTTGTTGAGAGATCCCCGCTGGCGAATGAAGAAATGGACTTCTTGTTTGGAAGGCCGTTGGCAACGACAATAAAGATGTTCGGCCTTCAAGTCCGGCAAAAAGACAAAGGTTTCTTGCTCACACCGATTGCGCAATAGCATGACCATTCCCTGTCTTACGCCTTGGAATGGCTTGACAATACACTTAATGTGTATTACTCGACTTTGGCCATTTTTAATCTAACCAACTGAAATCATTAAGTCTATTTGCAATTAGATCAAATCTGCCCCGTGAGAAACCTGGGTATGAGTGCTTGTAATTCCAATGTAGCATGGATAGCCCATTGAATTTTCCCCATTTATGCATCTCATCCAATCCAAATCCGAGCGCCTTAACGGGAAAGTTGTTCCGTCCCCGTTCCTTGTCAAGCTTGACCTATTTTCCAGAAAATGCTACGCGTATGGCATGCTCTCTATTATTGATTACAAGGCCGGAAATCTTGCGAGTGTGGTACGTGCCGTGCGTTACCTTGGATTTGAATGCCGGGTCACACGCTCAATAAACGATATCCTGTCCGCAGAGCGCGTTATCTTCCCCGGGGTCGGGTCAGCGCGGCAGGCCATGGAAGACCTTGAAGAGACCGGCATTGACGAGGCCATAAGGGAGTTTTGCGCATCAGGGCGCCCGTTTTTGGGGATCTGTCTCGGCACCCAGATCATTCTCGAAAAGAGCGAGGAGCTTGACACGAGATGCCTCGGACTGATCCGAGGTGAGGTGATTCGATTCCCAGAACCGCTCCTTTCCGATACCGGCGAGCGCCTCAAAGTCCCCCACATGGGGTGGAATCGGGTCGAGTTCCCTGAAAGACACCCTGTTCTAAAAGGGATAGACCCTCGAAGTGAATTCTATTTTGTTCATTCTTACTACCCTGTGCCTGTGTCAGAGAAAGCCATAGTCGGGACCACAACACACGGGATCGCATTTGCAAGCATCCTGGAACAGGACAACATCATTGCAACCCAGTTTCACCCGGAAAAGAGCGGCCGCCCCGGTCTGGAGTTTTTGAAAAATTTTTGCGGGACATAAAAAATGTTAAGCAAAAGGATCATCGTCTGTCTGGATGTCAGGGAAGGAAAAACCACCAAGGGGATAAAGTTCAAAGACAATATTGACATCGGCGATCCCGTGGAGATGGCAAGGCGCTACTACGAGGCGGGGGCTGATGAGATTGTCTTTTACGATATCACGGCATCCCATGAAAAAAGGGATATCATGATTGATGTGGTCACAAGAGTGGCCGGGACTATTTTCATCCCGTTTTCGGTAGGCGGAGGCATACGCACAGTTCAGGACATGAGAAATGTCCTCCTCGCGGGCGCGGAAAAGGTGAGTGTTAATTCCGCTGCAGTAAAGGATCCTGCGATCATAGCAGACGGGGCGCGTGCCTTTGGAAGCCAGTGTGTCGTGCTTGGCATGGATGTAAAACAGGTCGAAAAAATAGAACAGATCCCTTCCGGTTACGAAATTGTCATAAACGGCGGTCGGACGCACATGGGGATTGACGCGCTCGCCTGGGCGCAAAAGGCCGAAAGGCTAGGCGCAGGCGAGATCTGCCTCAACTCCATTGATGCGGACGGAGCAAAAGAGGGGTACGAGATGACCCTGACACGGATGATATCGGAACACGTTTCGATCCCTGTGATCGCGTCAGGAGGCGCCGGGAGTCCCCAACATATCTGTGATGTCCTCACAGAGGGAAAAGCAGACGCCGGTCTTGTAGCCTCCATTGTCCACTACGGCACATATTCCATTAAACAGATTAAACATTTTCTTGGCGAACGTAATGTTCCGGTTCGGACCGTCTGGTAAGGAACTTGGAAATAACTTGCGCCTCGCGTGATATTCCTGAATCGATCTTAGGGCGAATCCTTATGGAAAGCCGTTTGCGATGCCCATTACCTCTCTCGTTGATTTCATCTGCGGCCCGAGCAGGATAGCGACTCAGGGGAAGCGATCAAACGGCGGTACCGATTTCTTTACGGAGACATGATCAGGGATCGTCTCTTGTTCGGCCGTCCGGCTTGGCCAGATAGATCAGCGATTCCCGACGTTTTCCACCTGACCCCTGCCTGTTACACGTGAGATCATAAGCGATCGACGGAGACCGCTATCCATTTCATTCATACGTCAGCACTGATATTGGGACCATCCACTTGACAAACCTTATGATATTATTTACAAATCTGCGATATAACCGTTCAATCGGAAGGTTTTTCCCTACGGCCCCACTCTCAAGATCCAGCACTATCGTCAGGTACTTGTGACCCTTGCCGATGCAGATCTCATCAATGGCAATACGCTTTAGTTTTCCAAGTTTCGGCCGAGCAAAGCGACGATTGAGGTTACACTTCCGGATATTCTTTATCACATCCCAGCTCACCCCCAAATGCGTCGCTACATCTTTGATAGTCATATGTTTTGATAACTCCAGGACGTAGCGTTCAAACCCCTTGGTATAACTGCGTCTCTCATCAGCAAAATCAACCTTTACCTGTCTTAGAACCCCACAGC
>MAXM01000285.1:572-2079 GCA_001751015.1 Desulfobacterales bacterium C00003106 | reverse complement strand
AACTCTGCTTTTTAGGGAATATATTTAATCCAAGTTTTTCGTCCAACATCCGTACCTTCTTTGGCACCTCAGTAATCAAACCTTCCTCTTTCAAATCAATATGATAGACCCTGCTATAATTGAGCAATAGATCAATTGGCGTCATTTTACGATTCAAACGAGCCTTCTTTAATAGATTCTCTATTGTGCAATGTATGTAAAGAGAGATGAACGAAATAAAGACGTGTCCAAATACACTCTCATCACTCTGCAGATATAATTTATCTGCATCAAGAACTGTCTTGTACGTATCGAACATCTTCTCTACAGTTTCTCTTTTCTTAAATAGCTCAAATATTTCATATTCCTCAACATCCAAATTGGATACGATAAGGATTTGTCCTGCTCGTTTCATCTTTTCATTGAGCTGTTTCTTATCAATCTTTCCTTCATCCAGCTTCTTGTACAGTGTTTTCAGTTCCTCTAGTTTCAAGTCCTGGTCATCAAAGAGGTAGAGAACATAGTTATCGAACCTCTTTTTCCCACACCGTATCAACCGTTTATGATAAGTGAAATGCTCATTAAGATGAATACGGTTTTTGTAGTACCGACTGTTTCTTCTTGTAGGAAGTATATAAGACATATCCATTCCCTCAAGAAATTCCATTGTGTCATCAGAAAAGAAACCCCTATCCAGAATCAAGATTTTCCCTTTCGCATCAATTTCTTTGATTGAATTGTACAGCGTGGCTATATCCCTTACACTTCCTGGAATAGATCGTATCATAGCTGGAAAACCGGTATCGACACTGCATAGAAGCGCGAGATTTATTTGTGGTACATGTAGATGGTCTTTGTTATATCCTTTCTCTGCCTGGGCTATACCCATGGAACGTGTGAAAACGGAACTCAGGTCATATACCAGTTGATTACTTTGATCGATCAGTTTCTTAAAGATTGTATTTTGGCCAAGACGGTTTATGCCCACACTATGTAATATTTTTGAGAGGCTTTTTGGATTCAGTTGGGGATCTATGTTTTCGACATTATAGAGTTTTTCCCATGATTCTTTTGCCCGTTTCATGGGTACATATCCATTAATACGAACGATTGCAAGTGAATATATCTCTTCCCAACAGTCTGGAAACGCATCTATTAGTAGTGGTTTGAGTGGTTGCATCGATTCATGTAATAGCATTGAGTTGCCATACTCTGTGATATTTCTTATGTCAGATGAAGAAAGCCTTTTTCGTTTTCTTGATTCTATTAGTCCCTCATTCTTATCGAGTTTGCCAAGATATTTGGAGGTTTTTCTTGGCTTTTTAAGTTCCTTGTCCCAGTAGGTTGTCGAGTGGTAAATGTAGTGGTTTTTGCCGATCACTTTTATTTCAAGGCACTTTGTGCCTTGTCTTCTTTGTTCTTCTAACCAGTTCTTTGCCCATTTATCCATATTCACTAATTAGGGAATAGTAATATATAATGGTATCGGAGATAATCGAGTGCATGCAAGAGGAAATAGAAAATTCAA
>MAXM01000285.1:225-436 GCA_001751015.1 Desulfobacterales bacterium C00003106 | reverse complement strand
CTCTTCATTCCCAAATATGATCTTTTTATGTACCTTATTAAGCTTTCTTCTATTTTGATTTTGGTCCATGTGTTCCCACATTAATCACTGATGATTATATTATGCTAATAGTACTTAAAACATCAGTAAATTAACGGGTCAATATTATTTTTCGTAAATTACTAAATTTTGTTTTTCGCAAATCTCAAAAAAAATTTACGGTCTTGTGATG
>MAXM01000285.1:0-158 GCA_001751015.1 Desulfobacterales bacterium C00003106 | reverse complement strand
GGCGAGAATATTGTTAACAAAAACCAAGGCAAGTGTCAATATTCCAGCTTTGATATACCAAAATGAATCATAAACTATTCCTAATATTTTTTTCGTATAGAATACCGTGACTAAAACATAAATAAATAGAGATGTGGCAGTTGCCATTGCTGCACCAC
>MAXM01000284.1 GCA_001751015.1 Desulfobacterales bacterium C00003106 | reverse complement strand
AACACCAGCAATTCGACTACCACAACCTGCATATCTTTGTGTATAGAGCCTACGCATAAACCAAGAATTGTGGTGTTAATTCAACATATTAAATCATAGAAGCACTTGACTTTTGTTGTATTATATGGTAGCAATATGGACTATATGTTGTGTGTGAAGCGCTTAAACAGAGTTCCGTTAACATGAAATTGTCACGCTGGCGGAGGATTTTACAAAATTGGCCACAATCATATCCCCCGAAGTGAGGTAAAAAATGGTGAATTACGCATCTGCACTTTTGCCACAAATTCCCTTGATTCACATAGTAGATGAGGATGATCAACTACTTCTCAATTCCTCCGATACGGAGTGGTACAGGATACTGCATTATTTCCCGGGGGATGACTACTGTGAGATGGCTGCCCAGTATTATGATGCCCTGTATCATTTTAACCTTTTAGAGGCACAAAAAAGAGAAGAGAGGCAACTCAATACAGCCGAAACTGGGGATGAGTCAAAGGAAGAAGCTGTTCAGAGATTTCTCTTTGATCGTCCCACCATGAACAAGTCGGTACCTGTTATTCATGACGAAGAATTTGAAACGGCTCCTCTTCGAACAGTTAATGCCTCCTCGCTTGCCCCGGGGATAGTTCCGGGTCGGTTAGGTGGCAAGAAGCCCAAATGTTTCTTTGCTCTTTTTAAGGGGTTTCTTGGCGCTACACTTATGGGTTTTCCACCGGAGCCTGAGAAAGTCCATTTACTTCTTACCTCCAATCTTCCCTTTGCACGCGTTTGTGGTTTTGTTCCTAAAGGTGAAAATAGCGTTTACTGGTACAAACATGTACCCAGTTTACGTAAACTTGAGCAATTTGATATGATCATGACTAACTACGGGCTGTGGAGTCAACTTAAATGGGACGAAGTTCGTAGAAATATTGAAGAAGGTGTGATCCATAAAGAAAATGAATTGGTTGGGGACACTACGCACTACCATGCCTATTCCAGCTTTCAAACAGTAATCTATGAGGATGAAAAAGGAAAGGAGCAAAAGAAGTCCCAGTCTAAGCTGACCAAAAAGTGTCATTGTGAAAATTGGGAAACCTGTCCGCATCCATGGGAACTTGCCGACGATGGGGCCGGAACCATTGTCAAGTCGAAGAGTAAAATGATCTGGGGACATAAAGCGAGTATTCTTGGACTTCCAAGACAAGGAGTGCCCCTGGATGCTGCTGCTATAGCCGATGGTGCTACCTTTGACGGAGAAACTCTCTTTCCTCATGTTGAAAGGCTTTTTGAGCATCTGCCTGAAGTTGAACCTTGGGTCGATAGGGTGCTCTATGACAGCGCCTGTGATAACAAGGTCTTGAAGGAAAAGTTCCAAGACGAATGGGGAATAGAGCTCAAGGCTTCTTTCAACCCTCGCAGGACAAAAACCGTCACTGACAACCTCCCACGAGGGATGGACAAAATCACGCCCTACGGAACTGTTATCTGCAAGGGTGGCTACGAAATGGATTATAAAGGGGCACGCTACGAATCCGAAAAGTTCATTTATCAAGCCCCTACCGGTGAAGACAATATCCCCGTTTGTTTGAACTGCGAGCACAAAATGGAGTGTTGCCCGCATTCAAATATTGGTCGAATCGCAAATGTATCGTTCGATTTGCTTCCTCATATCGATTCCGATGATCCTCCGATGGCCAAAAGGTTTAAGGCAATAATGAGCCGTCGACCTTCCGTGGAACGTATGATAAAGCGCCTCAAATGCGATTTATCCGATGACAGGTTAAAGAAACGAGGCAATGCTTCATTTCAGGCCTACCTCGACAAAACAATGATCGCTTTTCATGTTCTCCTGAGAAACTAGAAAACCGAACCTAAACAGCAAGAAAAAGAAAGGCTCAGAATAGGTATGCCCAAAACCACCCCACTTCTTCGCTTCTTTGTTCCACAAGGCAGAGCCCTCTCCTTTTTGAATTAATTGCCCCCAAAATACGCTACACCTAAAAACGAAAAGCTACATTTTTGTCGTTTTTATAGGCTCCCTTTTGAGTTTATGCGTAGGCTCTTTA
>MAXM01000283.1 GCA_001751015.1 Desulfobacterales bacterium C00003106 | reverse complement strand
TCTCGGCATCCTTGTATTCCACGATCGTCATACTCACCTTGCCTGTTACCGGATCGACCTTTTCGGTCATGGTACGGCCGGCAATGATGTCGCCAAACTTGATCTTGCCTGAGACCTCGGTCAGGATGGGCGTCGTATATGTATCCCATACCGCGATCAGGTTGCCCGGATCGATTGGATCACCGTCTTTTTTGAGGAAATGCGCCCCGTAGATAACCGGATACCGTTCCCGTTCGCGTCCGTTCGGACTTATGACGGCAACCTCGCCGTTACGGTTCATTGCCACGGATTCACCCGCAACATTTTCCACGGTCTCCAGATTGAGATATTTGACCACGCCCTTGCTTCTCGCCCTTATATCTGCCTGCTCCACTCTTCGGCTGGCGGTTCCCCCGATATGAAATGTCCTCATTGTGAGCTGTGTGCCCGGTTCTCCAATAGACTGAGCAGCGAGGATGCCGATCGCCTGCCCGATCTGCACAGGCTTTCCATATGCCAGGTCCCGTCCATAGCACTTGGCGCATAGCCCTATTGTGGAACGACACGTCAGGCCGGATCTGATTTTGACCTGCTCAACGCCTGCTTCGTCGATCTTTTGCACCTTTGCTTCGTCGATCTCTTCGCCTGCCTTAACCAGCACCTCATTCGTGAACGGATCCTCTATATCTTCCAATGCAACCCGCCCGAGGATACGTTCTCCCACCCTTTGTATGATTTCACCGCCTTCAACAAGGGATTTTACTTCAATCCCTTCGGTAGTTCCGCAGTCTTCCTCTGTAATGATCGAATCCTGGGATACGTCTACAAGGCGGCGGGTCAGGTAGCCGGAATTCGCCGTCTTCAATGCGGTGTCGGCCAGGCCTTTTCGTGCGCCATGTGTAGAAATAAAGTATTGAAGCACGCTAAGCCCCTCCCGGAAATTTGCCGTGATAGGGGTCTCAATGATTTCACCCGAGGGTTTTGCCATCAGTCCGCGCATCCCCGCCAATTGACGCATCTGATCCTTGCTCCCTCTTGATCCCGAATCCGCCATGATATATATGGAGTTGAAGCTTTCCTCCTTGAGTATCTCGCCATCTTCTCCACGCACAACCTCGCCTGTTTCATCCAGCACAGGCGTCATCTTCATCTCTTCCATCATTTCATTGGCCACCTCGTCCGTGGCCGTGGCCCAGATATCGATAACCTTGTTATACTTTTCACCCTCAGTGATGAGGCCCTCCACGTACTGGTCTTCAATGTCCGCGACCTCTTTTTCGGCGGATTTCAGGATGGCCTTTTTCTTGGGAGGTATAACCATATCATGCACTGATACGGAAATGGCCGCTTTAGTGGCGCAATAGTATCCCAGATCCTTCAGCCTGTCCGAAAGAATGACGGTCTGCTTGATGCCAAGGAGCCTGTAACACTTGTTGACTAATTGCCGAAGCGCTTTTTTGTCCATGACTTTGTTGATCAGATCAAAGGGAAGCTCGGACGGAACGATCTCCCTGAGAAGAATGCGTCCTGTCGTGGTGTCTATGAGCTTGCCATCAATACGAACCTTTATCAAGGCATGAAGTCCCGCCTCCCCCGAGTCATATGCGACCCGAACTTCCTCCGGACTTGCAAATATTTTTCCTTCCCCCTTTTGCCGGGTTGCTGTCCGAGTCAGGTAATACGAGCCCAGCACAATATCCTGAGTCGGCACGATGATGGGTTCCCCGTTGGCTGGTGATAGGATATTATTAGTTGACATCATCAGCACACGCGCTTCTATCTGTGCTTCTATAGAAAGCGGGATGTGAATAGCCATCTGGTCTCCATCAAAGTCCGCATTAAAGGCCGTGCACACCAACGGATGAAGCTGGATGGCCTTTCCTTCGATCAGGATAGGCTCAAATGCCTGCATCCCGAGACGGTGAAGGGTAGGGGCGCGATTCAATATCACGGGATATTCTTTCACGACCTCGTCAAGGGTATCCCATACTTCCGAGGTCTCCCGTTCCACCATTTTTTTTGCGCTCTTTATAGTGGTAACATACCCTTTTGCTTCAAGACGGCTGTAAACAAACGGCTTAAAGAGTTCCAGGGCCATCTGTTTGGGAAGTCCGCATTGATGCAGGCGGAGTCCCGGTCCAACCACAATAACCGTTCTTCCGGAATAGTCGACCCGCTTTCCCAAAAGATTCTGGCGAAATCGTCCCTGTTTTCCCTTGAGCATGTCGCTAAGTGATTTAAGGGGCCGCCTGTTTTTCCCCGTAACAGTCTTGCCTCTCCTGCCGTTGTCAAACAGGACATCCACTGCTTCCTGAAGCATCCTTTTCTCATTCCGTATGATTATGTCAGGAGCATGGAGATCGAGCAGTCTTTTCAACCGATTGTTTCTATTAATGACCCTTCTGTAAAGGTCGTTCAGATCAGAGGTCGCAAAACGTCCCCCTTCAAGAGGGACTAAAGGACGCAGGTCAGGAGGCAGCACCGGTATGACGTTGAGAATCATCCATTCAGGACGATTGACGGACTGTTTGAAGGAATCGACTACCTTGAGCTGTTTGAACAACTTTTTCTTTTTTGTTTGTGATTTGGTGTTCTCTGTTTCCTCACGAAGCTTTGCATGCAGATCATCGAGGTCTATCTGCGCCAGGAGCACCTTAATTGCTTCAGCTCCTATGCCTGCGGAAAAAGCGTTTCCATATTTCTCCCGGGCTTCATTATATCTTTCTTCTGTCAGGATCTCCTTATGCTTTAGATCCGTGTTCTTTGGGTCTGTAACAACATACGCATCAAAGTAAAGGACCTGTTCAAGATCCTTCATTGTAATATCCAGTAGGTTCCCGACCTTGCTCGGAAGACTCTTCAGAAACCAGATGTGGATAACAGGAGTGGCCAATTCAATATGGGCCATCCGCTCCCTGCGCACCTTGGACTGTATGACCTCCACCCCGCACTTTTCACATACAACGCCTCGATGTTTCATGCGTTTGTATTTGCCGCAGTTGCACTCATAATCCTTGATTGGTCCGAATATCTTGGCGCAGAACAGTCCGTCACGTTCAGGCTTGAACGTGCGGTAATTGATGGTCTCCGGTTTCTTGATTTCCCCGTAAGACCATTCCCGGATTTTTTCCGCCGAAGCAATAGAGATTTTGACCGCACTAAAACTAAACGGGTCTTTCGGCTTTGCAAAGAAGCTGTAGATGTCTTCCAATGTCTTCTCCTTTGATTTCTCGGTATCCTTTCAAACAAGCACCAACTTTCCCTGCCTTGTTGTATAAGGGCGCCATTTTGCTAATTCTTCTCTTCAAGCTGCACATCCAATGCAAGACTCTTGAGTTCCTTCATCAGCACATTGAATGACTCCGGCAAACCTGGTTCAAGGGTATTGTCTCCTTTTACTATCTTTTCGTACATACGGGTCCGGCCTGCCACATCGTCTGACTTCACAGTCAGGAATTCCTGCAGCGCGTAAGCGGCCCCATAGGCTTCCATGGCCCATACTTCCATTTCACCCAAACGTTGTCCTCCGAACTGCGCCTTTCCTCCAAGAGGCTGCTGGGTTACGAGCGAGTACGGTCCGATTGATCTCGCATGTATCTTGTCATCAACGAGATGGTGTAATTTCAGCATGTACATGATTCCGACTGTGGCTTTGTTGTCAAAGGGTTCTCCTGTTTGACCGTCATATAGCTGGGTCTGACCCAGGACCGGAAGCCCGGCCTCCTTCAGGAGATCCTCAACTTCATTTTCGGTGGCTCCGTCAAATACCGGCGTGGCGAGATGCACGCCGTTTCGATAACGCAAAGCAAGAGCCAGAAGTTCTTCATCATCCATCTTGTCTATGATGCCGCGCATCGATTCTGAAGAAAAGATTTTTTTCAGTTTTTGTCTGATCAGGTCAGGTTCTCCCTTTTCCGCGAGGTCGCCGAGCTGTCGGCCCAGGCCCCATCCCGCCCATCCCAAATGGATTTCCAATATCTGACCCACATTCATTCGCGAAGGAACACCCATGGGATTCAGAACCATATCCACTGGTGTTCCGTCTTCAAAATAGGGCATATCCTCTTCGGGAAGGATTCTGGAAACAACGCCCTTATTACCGTGACGCCCCGCCATCTTGTCCCCCACCGAAAGCTTACGCTGCATAGCAACATAGATCTTCACCAGTTTGATGACGCCCGGCGGGAGTTCGTCTCCCATTTTCAGGCGACTGATCTTTTTTTCAAGGGTCTTTTTTGCAAGATCAGTCTGTTTCTCGTACTTGTCCATCAATTCCAATACCTGTTCGCTGGCATCAGCGTCTGACAAGACAACGCGGGCCAGCTTTTCAATGGGCACGGAACGGATACCCGACGCCGTGATTTGGGAATTCTTTTTTACGACAACCTTGCCCTGATCATCCTTGATCGCTGATCCGGATGTTTTGCCGGCCAAGAGTTCTTCGATCTTTGCGCGGGTCGATTCATAAACAATCCTGATTTCGTCTTCATGGTTCTTTCGAAGATCGCAAATCTCCTCTTCCTCAATTGATCTTGCGCGTGAGTCCTTTTCCACTCCCTTGCGCGAAAATACCCCTGCATTAATCACAATACCGGTAACGCCCGGAGGAACCCGGAGGGATGTGTCTTTCACATCGCCGGCCTTTTCTCCGAATATCGCCCTCAGCAGTTTTTCTTCCGGAGAGAGTTGTGTCTCGCCTTTTGGGGTAATCTTGCCGACCAGTATGTCCCCTGCTTTTATTTTAGCGCCACTTCGGATAATCCCGCCTTCATCCAGATTCTTCAATGCCTCCTCTCCCACATTCGGGATGTCCCGGGTGATCTCTTCGTTGCCGAGTTTTGTGTCCCGGGCGACCGTGTCAAATTGTTCGATATGAACCGAGGAAAATACTCCGTCTTTGATCAGACGTTCACTCACAAGTATAGAATCTTCAAAATTGTATCCGCCCCATGGCATAAACGCAACCATCACGTTCTTTCCGAGCGCGAGTTCACCGAGTTCAGTGGCCGGTCCGTCGGCAATGATGTCTCCTTTTTGAACCAAATCACCCTGTTCGACAATAGGTTTCTGATTGAAGCAGGTATTCTGATTAGACCTGCTGAACTTGGCCAGTTTGTAAATCTCAACCCCTGTGGCGGTATCGTTCACACCTGCATCAGAGCGGACTACTATTCGGGATGCGTCCACATCAACGACTTTGCCGTTTTCCCGTGCGGTAACCGTGACTCCTGAATCCCTGGCAACGATTTTTTCTATGCCTGTGCCGATCAGGGGTGCGCTGCTCTTGAGGAGAGGAACCGCCTGACGCTGCATATTCGATCCCATGAGGGCGCGGTTGGCGTCATCTTTTTCCAGAAACGGAATCAATCCGGCTGAAACACTCACCAACTGGTTTGGAGAGACATCCATGTATTTGATATCGTCTCTGGGAACCATCATGAATTCGCCGGCTACACGCGCCGTTACGATCGGATTCATAAACCGGCCGTCTTCAGTCAATGGAGCATTTGCCTGGGCAATGGGATGGTCTTTTTCCTGAAGGGCGTTAAGGTAACGAATCTCCTGGGAGACCTTGCCGTTTTCTGCAAGCCTGTAAGGGGTTTCGATAAAGCCGTAATCGTTGACGTGTCCATAGCTGCCGAGAGAAACAATCAATCCTATGTTCGGGCCTTCCGGCGTCTCTATGGGGCAGATACGCCCGTAGTGGGTCGGATGGACATCTCTCACTTCAAACCCGGCCCGCTCTCTTGTCAATCCACCGGGACCCAGGGCGCTCAGGCGGCGTTTGTGGGTAATCTCGGAAAGGGGATTCGTCTGATCCATGAACTGTGAAAGCTGGCTCGTGCCGAAAAATTCGTTCAAGACAGCGGAAACAGGCTTGGAATTAATCAAATCGTGAGGCATAAGAGCCTCAATTTCCTGGAGACTCATCCGTTCCTTGACTGCCCTTTCCATTCGCACCAATCCGGTACGGTACTGTATCTCAAGGAGTTCACCGACAGCCCGAACCCTGCGATCTCCGAGATGATCAATGTCATCCACCGGACCCTGGGTGTCCTTGAGTGTGACCAGCGTCTTTGTTGTCAGGAGGATGTCTTCTTTTTTCAGGGTGCGGACATGGATCGGCACGTCCTGCTCAAGGCGCATATTCATTTTCATGCGCCCCACCCTCGAAAGATCATAGTAGGTAGGATCGAAAAAGAGCTTATTGCAAAAATCTTGCGCCATCTCTATAGTGGGCGGATTGCTGGGTCGCAGTTTCCTGTAGATCTCGACGATGGCTTCTTCCAGATTGTTGACCTTGTCGAGCTGGAGACTCTTCCGAATAGATTCGCTTGTCGTCACGTTATCAATAAACAGAAGTTCAATGGAAGGAACGCCGGACGTCATTATGCGGTGAAGCACTTCCGCGTCCAGCGCCTGGTTGATTTCGGCTATCTTTTCTCCTGTTTCAGGATCTATTACCGCGCACGCCAGGACCTTTCCCATGAGAGAGGGAGAGTCAACCGGAATCACCTTGATTCCTGCCTTTTCAAGGCCCCGGATCGCACGTTTTGTAAACTTGTTTCCCTCTTTTACGATGACTTCCCCTGTTTCCGGGTCCTTTACATCCTTTGATGCACGCTCCATGACATGGAGTTTCGGATCAAATGCCTTGCTAAGCGAATTTTCGTTTATCAGCACGGTTTCCTTGGAATAATAATAGTCCAGGATGTCTTCCGTTGAATAACCAAAGGCCTTCAAGAGAAGCGTGATTGGAAACCTCCGGCGACGATCAATCCGAATGTAGACTATGTCTTTTGTATCTATTTCCATGTCGATCCATGATCCGCGCAGGGGGATAATACGGGCGGAATAAAGGACCTTTCCGGCGTGGGCCTTCCCCTTGTCATGATCGAAAAACACACCCGGGGAACGATGTAGCTGGCTTACAACTACACGCTCCGTGCCGTTTATGATGAAAGTCCCCTTCTCCGTCATCAGGGGTATGGTTCCAAAATATATCTCCTGTTCCTTGATGTCCCGAATACTTGATGTGCCGGTCTCCTTGTCAACGGCGTAGACTACGAGACGCACAGTAATCCTGATGGGCATCTCGTAAGTCATTCCCCTTTGAATACACTCTTCCACATCATATTTTTTTTCTCCGAACGTGTACCGGACGAATTCCAGAGACGCGGTTCCGCTGAAATCCTTGATTGGGAAAATAGACTGAAATACCGCTTGCAGCCCGATGTCTTCTCTCTTTTCAGGCGGAATGTTTTCTTGCAGAAACCGTGCATAAGAATTCTTCTGCATTCCCATAAGATTGGGAATGTCCATAACCTTTTCGATCTTGGCAAAACTCTTTCGAAAACGTCTCGTTGTCGCCAAAGGTCTATCGGACATCTTATCTCCTCAAATTATGAAAGGGACGTGGAAATAAATAATTCCCCGTAAAATCGTGCAGGATTCCGGTTCGTATTCAAGGCGCGCTAAAGCAGGCATATTGCAACATGTAATTCCTGGAGCAACGCGGAAGACGGGCCAAAAAGACAAGCAAAAATGGGGAATTATTTGTTTTCACATGCCCAAGTTGTGAGTCATGGTGGACAGCAATGCTGACAGCCGCCCATTCACAACTCACAAAGCCGACTGTGTCAAGACACAATCACATGCCGAACCTACTTGGTTTCAACCAAGGCTCCTGCTTCTTCGAGTTGCTTGGTGATCTCTTCAGCCTCTTCTTTGGAGACGCCTTCCTTGACTGCTTTGGGAGCGCTGTCAACCAATGCCTTGGCCTCTTTAAGTCCTAGTCCGGTAATTGCCCTGACTGCTTTGATCGCCTGGATCTTTTTATCACCGGGACCTGTCAAGATCACGGAAAATTCCGTCTGTTCTTCAGCGGCTGCACCCTCTCCTCCGGCAGCAGGCATGGCCGCCATCGCAACGGGCGCAGCCGCACTGACTCCAAATTTTTCCTCAAGCTCTTTTACGAGCTCAGAAAGTTCCAATACAGACATGTTTGATATGAATTCAATGACATCCTCTTTTGCAATACTTGCCATTTCAATCTTCCTCCTAATTCTATTTCTTTCAAGCGGCCTTTTCCCGCTGGTCTCTCAGCGCACTCAATACCCCGAGTAGATTTCTTATCACGCCGCCAAGTACTACGACGAAACCAGTAGGAACACCATTCATTGCGGAAAGCAACATCGAGAGCATTACTTCACGAGACGGCAGTTCAGCCAGGGCGTTTATGGCGTCAATGTCGAGTGGCTTGCCGTCCAGGACGCCGGCCTTGATTTTCAACGCCGGATTCTCCTTGGCGAATTTTACCAGCACCTTGGCCGGGGCCACCGGGTCCTCTTTGCTCAACGCCAGGGCCGAAGGTCCGGCAAATTGATCCTTTAGACAAGACAGATCAGTATCTTGTGAAGACAAACGGAGCAGCGAATTTTTGGCTACCCTGTACTCAACCGATGCAGCCCTGAGCTCATCCCGCAAGGTATTCGTTGCGCTGACATCGAGCCCCCTGAAGTCCGTGAGTACAGCGCATTTCACACCCAGCAACTTCTCATGCAGCTCTTTTACGATTTCTTCTTTCTGTTTTCTGTTCAATAGGCTTTCACACCTCCTTTCGTTCTTGGACAAAGTCAATGTCACAACATAGTTGTCCAAGCCAAAGGCACGCACTACAGCGTATCTAAAAAACGCCGTCTACGCAGGGGAGGACCTGTTCCTCAATTAAACACCGGCGGATAAGGAACGTGGACGAAATAACTTCCTCAACTATGCATCACATTCAGGCCACCTTTGCTCGATCTCAAATCCCAAAAG
>MAXM01000282.1 GCA_001751015.1 Desulfobacterales bacterium C00003106 | reverse complement strand
CTTCAATTGCTTTTACAAAAAAAGTTGTTATACAAGAAAGAAGTATCAGACTGAGTAATCCTGTCTTTTTGCTGTCAAATAACAATAGAGCAATATTGTAGGTAACCCATAATATCAGGATATACAAAACAAAGATGATTACCCTGAAAAACACGAGTGTCAGAGTGCTTTCACCAAATACCTTTAACAATGGAGCCAGTGTATAATACAAGAAAGCATGGTGGTGCTGGAAAAAATCAACATATATTATTTCTCCATTCAGTATTTTCCATGAACTGTGGATGGCTTCAAGTTCGTCATGATTAAACCATCTATATAATGAGTTCGAAAAAATCAACAAAATGACAACACCAAGTACGAAATAGAGCAGGGGATCATCCAACAAGATACTTGTTAACTTGTTTTCTTTTTTCATGATGCTTTTTGAAGCCTATAAACTATGTCTGGGCCGGGAAATGAAGCCTGGTTAAAGATATGATGCTACGGACAAGAACACCTTTTCCGTGGCATGCACCATCTTTTGAATGCCAAAACTGTCTATTACGTGTTCCCGCCCCTTTTTTCCTGTGTGTCGCTGCTGTTGCTGCGAGAGAGAGATTATCCGCTCCCAAGCCTCTGCCAGGGCCGCAGGATTTCCTGGTGGAACGATCATGCCGCCCGGGCCAAGGACCCTGGAGGAATCACCCACATCCGTAGCAACGCACGGAACTTCACATGCCAGGGACTCGGCAACCACATTGGGAAATCCCTCGCCAAAGGAAGATGAGGACGAGGTAAGAGTGCATGCGCTGTAAACAGCGGGAAGGTCCTCCCTCGGGCCGAGCCACAACACACGCTCGTCCAGTCCCAAAGAGCAACTGAGCGCTTTCAGGTCATCAAGTATCTGATCCGGTCCATCCCCCGCAATCACGAAACGGACATCCGGTCTCCGGGCTGCCACTGTTTTCGCAGCCTTAAGAAAAGTCGCGTAGTCCTTCATGGGGTCCAGCCGTCCCACCCTGCCGATCAAAGGTATCGCAGGGCTGATTTGCCATTGCCGTCTAAGGTCCGCTCCTTTGTCCGGTTGAGGCATGAAGTACCCGGTGTCTATTCCATTTGGTATGACTGTAATCCGCTTGCAGGCATAGCCCTGATCAGCATGGTACTTCGAGCCTGCCCACGAGTTAATGATAATCCGGTCCACCCGTGTCGACAGATATGCGTTTAAACGATAGACCAGGCCTGAGATCAGAGAATATTGGCTGAAATCGACGTTTGTGGCCCTTAATCCCCAAATCACCCTGGATTTCCCAATAATCTTTCCGTGAATCAGGGCCAGGGTGCAGGCATCTCCGAGAAGACCATAGAGTATGTCCGGTCTTGTCCTGCGTATAATCTTCGAGAGACCCATAATCATCCCTGCAAGATCAAATCGGTTTTTCAGGCCCAGGCAATGGAGATCAACGCAGGGTAACCGTCTCAGGCTTTCCTCCCATGTCCCGCCAGGGTAGTATGTGACCACTATTGACCGGAAGCGTTTTCGATCCAGTCCGTGAAGCAGGGTAACGAGTTGTCGTTCAGCGCCTCCCTGGTGCAGAGACGAAACAAGAAATAGCACACGGATCATTGCCATGTCTCCAGCCATGCCTGGAACATGAGTATGCTCCAGAGAACATATTGGTGATTGCATCTGCCGCTGAGATGTTCAGTCCAGAGGCAGCGAACTGCATCGGAAACCAGAACCCCTTGTCTGTGCAAACGCTTTTCGTCCAAGAGGTTCTCCGCCCACTCACGCAATGGATCTCGCAACCATTGACCAACAGGCACGCCAAAGCCCATCTTGGTCCGTCCAATAAGATCGCGGGGAACATAGCGATACAGAACCTGTCTGAGGAGCCATTTTCTCTCCCCGTTTCTTACCTTCAGGGCAGCCGGCAGCCCGGCAGCCAGAGCGACTACACGATGGTCCAGCACCGGTGCCCTGGCCTCGAGTCCAAAAGCCATGCTTGCCCGGTCGACTTTGGTCAGAATGTCATCCGGGAGATAGGTAATCAGGTCAAGCAGAGACATGGCGCTCCACGGGGTCTTGTCAAGTCCGGAGGCCCTGGCAAATGCGGGGGAGACTCCGTCTTTTCCCGGGACAAGGCCGCCGGGCGGCAGTTGATGGCTGTTTGCCCAACCATAGAATTCTCCAAAGGTATCCGGACCTGACAATTCACCTAATCGATGCAACACCCGCCCGGTCGGCCCGGGAGCCCCAAGGCGGCGGAGTATGGGTCGCAAAGGCATTCCAATGATATCCAGCACTTCAGGAGATAGCATACAGAGGCATTTGGCTGCTCTTCTTCTTATGCGCCCTGGTAAATGAGCGGCCATTTTCCAGAGTCGCAAGGTTTCCGGATAGCGCGTGTAGCCTGAGAAAAGCTCGTCCCCCCCATCGCCGGACAAGGCAACGGTCACATGATCCCTTGTCATCTGTGATACAAGACAAGTTGGAATCTGCGAGGAGTCGGCAAAGGGTTCATCCCACAATGTCGGGATCTTGGGAATAAGCTCCATAGCGTCCCTTGGAGTCACATAAAGTTCCGTATGATCCGTGCCAAGGTGTTTTGCCACGGCCCTGGCATGAGGCGCTTCGTCATATTCTGATTCGGCAAAACCAATGGTGAATGTACGCACCGGCTTTGTAGTCGAAGCCTGCATCAGGGCCGCTACAAGAGAAGAGTCAATGCCGCCCGACAGAAATGCTCCAACCGGGACGTCTGCCACCAGACGCATCCGGACTGCTTTGCCAAGCGCTTCATCCAGGGTGTCTGCCGCATCCTTGTCCGTTCCGCACCAGGGCTCGCGGATGCCTTGTTTCCACACATCCTCTACAGACCAGTAAGTCGTCAATTTCACATTCCTGTCAGCCACGTCACACTGGCTCAGAACAAGTATGCTGCCCTGGGGAAGCTTTCGGATATGCCTGTAAATAGTGTATGGAGCAGGGATGTAATTGTGTCGGAAAAAAAGAGCAAGGGCTTCAAGATTAACCGGGTTATTGAACCCCGGCCAAGTCCGAAAGGCCTTGAGTTCCGACCCGAAGAGAAACGTCCCGTCTGACGCCCATCCGTAATAGAGCGGTTTGATCCCCAGCCGGTCCCGCACAAGGTATAACTTTCGGTCTGTTCGATCCCAGAGGCCAAAGGCGAACATCCCCACAAACCGCTGCACCGCCTCTTGTATTCCCCACTCGACCACCGCGGCAAGGATAACTTCGGTGTCGGATCCTCCGCGAAACAGATGCCCCATATCCTCCAGTTCACGCTGAAGCCCGCGGAAATTATAGACCTCTCCATTATACACAATTACATACCGGCCATCAGCCGAGATCATTGGTTGATGGCCAAGGGCGGAGAGATCCAGGACGGCAAGACGACGGTGACCAAGGGAAACGCCTGGCTTTTCATCCACCCAGATACCCCCGTCGTCAGGCCCCCTGTGAACAAGAGAAACTGTCATCCGCCGGGCAATCTCTTTAAGTTCAGACAAGGGAAGGGCATGGGCTGTTATGTATCCGGCAATACCGCACATTACAGGACCGTTTCCTGAAAGAGTCTTTCCCAATGGTCCACAATGGAATCAACATCGAACCTGCGAATAGAAACAGGACCATTTTCCTCAAAGACCCTGCGTAATTTCACATCCTCCAGAATCAGCCTCAGGGCGTTGGCCAAGCCGTCTGGATCCTCAGGAGGAATCACCAGACCGTTCCAGCCATGCCGGACTATTTCGCTGATGTCAGCACAGCTTGAAGCTACTACGGGACAGCCACAGGCCAGTGCCTCCATCAAAACATTGGGAAATCCCTCAAACCGGGAGGAGAGAACAAAACAGCCTGCGGTGCGTAAATGGGTTGATAGACGTGCAGTCACACCCGGCAATTGAACCCTTCCGTTCAATTTCAACTCGCGTATCTGTCTTTCCAGGGCAGGTCGTTCCGGGCCGTCGCCATAAATAACAAGGTTCCACTCCGGGTGTTTCCGGTTTATTTTCGCGAATGCTGTCAGGAGCAGATCAAAGCCTTTTTCATGTGACAACCGGCCAGCCGCCATAACAAGCGAAGTCCGTCTTGCTTGACAATTCAGGTCGTTGGCACAGGCCTGAACCGGATTTGGGATAACTGCCACACGGTTGGACATCTGTTCAAACCAGCTAGCCTGAGCCTTGCTCTGAACCACAACAGACATAGCTTTTCGATAAAGCCAATGTCGCAAACAGCCGTATGGAAAGCCGGGACTGTATCGTTGTGGATC
>MAXM01000281.1:2249-2429 GCA_001751015.1 Desulfobacterales bacterium C00003106 | reverse complement strand
AAAAGGAAAGAAAACCGATGAGGCCAAACCGGATATATCAATGACTGCTGAATTCGGTTCATACGGGGCGGAAAGCTACAGCGGCGGTATACTGGGCGGTCTGTTCAATACAATCGGCTACTCCTTTTCCGGCGCTGTCAGGAGTGGAGACGGATACCTGAGGAACAATTATTACGATAC
>MAXM01000281.1:1482-2135 GCA_001751015.1 Desulfobacterales bacterium C00003106 | reverse complement strand
TCGAGAGATGATTATGATCCGGACTACCCGGTTGTTCTGGCAGAGAACATTGATACGTTTACTCACGATAATGAAGGCAAATCTTACCCGGGTGGAGCCTCTTACTGGAAGAAGAGAACCAATGAATACAATATTCTTTTTGAGCAGCCTCTTGGTTCAGGGGAACTCCGTGCACAGGTTTACAGACATGAGTCCATGCGGGACAGATTATCTTACACCCCAAATAATGACGACGAGTTATATCAAAAGGAAGAGCTCGATTTAAATGAATACAACAGGGGGTATAACCTGGAATTTTTGGATTATGAGCTTATCACAAACCACGCCTTTTCCATTGGAGGTGAATACCGAACTCAGGGGGATGAGGATGATAAGGACTTTTACGAAATTTTCTCCGGGTTTTTCCAGGACGTTTGGTCCATAACCTCTCCTGTGACACTCACATGGGGTACCCGCTACTATGAATTCCAGAGCGATGCTTACAAGGCCGGATTCCCGGGATGGAGTGTATTTAACGGCTTGAGTGAGTCGGAACAGAACGCCTACAAATATCGCAGGAAAGAAAACGAGTGGTGTCCTAAAGCCCGGCTTGACTATGAACTTGATCCGAGTCTTACTTTGTATGCTGCTGGGAGTCGCGAAATGCGAACTCC
>MAXM01000281.1:868-1422 GCA_001751015.1 Desulfobacterales bacterium C00003106 | reverse complement strand
TGGACATACGAATTGGGCTTATTAAAGAGGCTATGGCTTGATACAAAATTTAGAGGAGCCATCTATTACACCGACATTAGTGATTATCAACAACACAACTATATCAGCGGCGCTCCGAGCGCTCAGGTATATAACATCGATTGCGAACTTTACGGCATTGAACTGGAACTGACAAGGAGCTTTACCCATGATCTGAGCGGCTATCTCACCTATACATGGCAGAATTGGTCTGCGGAGGATCATCCTTTTGATAGTGACGACACCCACTATTTTATGGAAAATCAACCAAGAAACAAGGTGGGTCTCGGGCTTAATTACAAGCTCTGGGAAGGTGGCGTAGTGACGCTTAACTCACGATATCTCGATAAGCGTCAGAGCAAGAAGGATAGAATATTGGACGACGTGATAACGGTTGACGTAGGCGCGCAACATCTCTTCAAGCTTGCGTATTGCGACTTCACACTGAAAGGCTATGTGAATAATGTCACTGATCAGGAGTATGAACTGCGCGCCGGTTATCCCATGCCGGGAATTACTGCCGGCATCCTTGGAAA
>MAXM01000281.1:0-820 GCA_001751015.1 Desulfobacterales bacterium C00003106 | reverse complement strand
TTATAACAGTCGTTGTGACTGCGGCAGCTTTTGTTTGGCCGTCGCAGGCCGCAGCGTGGGGCCGCGGCCACTTCTATGTGATCGGAACAGGTCCGGCCGGGCCTCAAACAGCGACACTGCAGGCCCTGGATACGATCAAGCGCATGGACGTTATCGTGGCCCCTGAAAACCACGAGAAGCTCTTTGCCGAATACATTGGAGACAACCCTGTCCTCTTTGACCCATGGAAAGGGTTTTGGGACTACAAGGGAAAAAGCTGTCGGGAACTGAATAAAGAGGAAACGGCCAGGTTCAAGGTGGAACGATTCCGATTAAGGGATGAAAGGGTGAACCGGATCGAACAACTCCTTTCCCAGGGAAAGAATGTGGGCTTGCTCGATTCCGGGAATCCCTGCCTTTTTGGCCCCGGCCACTGGTATGTGGAACAGTTCGATCGCGAGGACGTAGTCATTATTCCGGGCATGGGGTGCGACGCGGCAGCCATGGCCGCCTTGGGAAAAAGCACCATTCCGGCCCATGACACCCGTTTTGTGATGCAGACTGCGCCATCTTTTCTGATGGGTCAAAACATGGAACACTGTGGGATCTTACAGAATATGGCTAAGTATCCTGTTACCATGATTCTGTATATGGCTTTGCAGAAGCCGAAAGAACTGTTTGACACGCTTGGGGAAACGCTTCCGTCCGACATGCCGTGCGCCGTGGTCTACTGGGCCGGGCACCCGGATCGAGAGCGTATCGTGCATGGGACAGTGGCCGATATGGGGCAAAAGCTCTCCAAAGAGAAGGAAAATTTCATGGGGCTGTTGGTCATCGGGCG
>MAXM01000280.1 GCA_001751015.1 Desulfobacterales bacterium C00003106 | reverse complement strand
ATTGATGTTCATTGCCAGCGAAAAATCGCAAGTTATGGCCTTTCGAGGTATAGATCCATTGGTGTCCAATGCGGTAGGGAGCGCAAGCTCAGCTCCGCTGTTATCCCGTGAGGCTTAAATCCTCAGCAGAAAGTTTTTGGCTTGTTAGAACGGGACTTGGTTTTGCCTCGGTCTTCACATTGGTCAAACGACTGGCATATTTGTTCTGAGCTGACCGCAGCATATCGAAAAACTTGTGTATGTCTCCACCTGCTTCCTCGGCCAGTTGTTCGCCTCTTTTCCTTACCTCGGTTACGATAGGGTCTTTCCACATATTACACCTCCGTTCCCATTAACTCCTCCGGAGTACAAATTATCGGGGTTTGAACCTCAATCCTTGCATTGATGCCCCAAAGGCGTCTTCGGAATTCCGCATTTGCGATGTGCGCACAATTCCATGTAACGAGATAGTCAACTCCAGCGTGACATGCAAACGCAAGGTGGGCCGCATCTCTAATAGCTTTTGAGGGCAGTCCAATCTGTTCCATGTATGTAGCTGCGAGCTGTTCCACTTCATTGGTCGCATCGAGTACGGCAAATGCTGAAAGTACTTCAAGACGTTTATGAGCTTGATCGCTATCCCCCTGAGCCGCCTCCTGCAACACTACAGGTGATACATAAACGTCGAATAGTGGCAGACGGCTCTCCCACCATACTCTGGTAATCTCTTGATGAGCCAGAACCACTACATCTCGCGATGAGCGAGAGACATAGTAGCTCGGAACTGTAGTCTCAAGGTAGATAGTCTGTTTCATTTAAGGCCGGTATCCTCCATTCAAAAACCTCGTGCGACTCGGTTTCTCTTTCATATCCCAAGGGCCTTTCTCTTGTCGTCAATACTCTCAAGCATCAGCCTCGCTGTCTTAACCGGGTCTTCTTCCACAAAGAAATAGCCACCGACAAGATCCTTTATCCCTTCAGTCAGGATAGATGTAACCTCCTTTCCACCGAGAATCGGCGGCACAGGCCAGAGGTGGACCGGCATGCCGGAGGCCATAAAATATGTCCCGATGGAAACAGCCTTTTCACTCATCCATTCAGGGGCTGATCCCACAAGAGGAAGGTCTGAGATGTCTACACCAAGGGCCTCCGCCAAAGCGCCGGCCAGGACGAGCATACGGCTGCAATCGACACAGGAGCCCATGTGCAGGCAGGGTGGAATGTTCAGTGATTTACAAACCCCGGCCAAGCCCGGACCACAGAGATCTATGGCCTTCAGGTTCATCAGACCCGCCTTGGCGGCTGCGATTGCCCAGCAACCCGTGCCGATTATCAAGACATCATTCTTGATAAGTTCTTTGACAAGCCCTAAATGAAAGGAATCCTGCTTGACCTTCGGATTATTACACCCGACAATGCCGACAATGCCGCGAATCTTGCCTGCCTTGACTGCGTCGAGCAAAGGTTCGGGGGAGCCACCCAACGCAGCGAGGATCTGCTCAACAGAAAACCCCACTATCGCAGTCTCCCTGATGTCAGGGATATATACCCTTTCTTTGTTCCTGTTAGCAAAATTACTGATGGCCATGGTTACAATCTCTTTTGCAATCTCGGTAGCGCGTCCCTCCTCAAACTGTATGTGGGTCGCCCCCGGAAATCCGGCCTGATCGCTTGTGGAAATGAATTTGGTATGAAAACAGGAAGCCAGGGAGGATAGCGCCGGAAAAATACACTGCACATCCACAACCATGGCCTCTACGGCCCCGGAAATCACCGCCAGTTCCTGATGCAGTGCATTACCGGCAATCGGGATGCCATGGCGCATGAGGATCTCGTTTCCGGTGCAACACATTCCGACCACGTTTATTCCGGCCGCCCCGCTCTTTTTTGCCGCATCCATCATTTCAGGAAGGTTTGAGACCTCCACTATCTTTTCGGAAAGTATTGCTTCATGGCCGTGAACAACTATGTTTATCTCATCTGCTTTTAATACACCGAGATTCGATTCGATCTGCCTGAGCTTAGGCGTGCCAAAGAGTATGTCCTGCAATTCCGTGGCAATCAGAGAACCGCCCCATCCGTCCCCAAGCGCGGTCCTGACCCCCTGAACCAGTAATGAGAGAGGGTCGTTGTCCACTCCTATATGGGTACGATGCATGACCTCCACGACCTCCCGATCTATCGACCTGGGAAGTATCCCCATCTCTTTTCCGGTCTGATCTCTCAGTGCTTTTTCCGCCTTTTCCCACACTGATATCCTTGATCCGGGTGCGTATGCCTTGAGAAAAGCGATTGGGGCATCATCCTGATTCCCAAAATCATTCAAGGCTATCTCGCTCAACAAAAGGGCGATATCTCTTATCGATTCCCCCTCAATTACTATTCCGAAACGGGCTGCGACTGCCTTTAGTTTTTCCTCATCCCTGATCTGATAGTCCTTGTTCTTCCCCTCCGCCACCTCCTTCAGCAGCTTTGCAGGCCGTCTCGCATGATCAGAATGACCGGCGGCGCCGGCGGCAATCATACGAATGAGATTCCTGGCAACCACTGTATCGGCATCTGCTCCGCAAACCCCTTTTCTGGAACCCTCTCCGACAGGACCGACCCTGCACGGCCCCATTGTGCAATTACGGCAACATGTCCCAAGCCTGCCGAATTTACATTGGGCGCCTTGCGCATCAAGCCTCTCCCAGGCCGTGTCATATCCTTCTTTTTCGGCCAGTTTCAGCATTTCCTGCGCAGCCTTGTCTACCGACAATTCCTCTGGCTTTTTTTTCATATCCTTAATCCCCCTGAGTCTTCACACACTCCTTTAGAGGTCCACATCGACGGAGAAAAAACCTTACCCAGTCAAAACCGAGCTTCATCAGTTCCACGTCCGATTCCTTTATCTGTTCAATCCTTTCTTTCGATACATCAAAGCGTGACAGGAACGAACTGTCAAGCACAAACGTCTTAAACCGGTCTGTGTCAAAACAGGCTGTAAAGGCCATATTGAAATTGGGGCTGTTGACCCCTTCAGACCCCCACGGGTTTGTTCGAAACATGCTGTCCACATCCACCCACAGGTCATTCATTTCATTATATGATTCAATCTTCTGATCTTTTGTCCATTCCCTGATTGTCCATCTGCGGGGTTCTTTATGGCCGAGGCAGTAGGGATGATTTGTGATAAAATAACAGACCTCGCGCTCGTTTCCGTCAGAACCTCTTGCCACAGCCCTTTCCACCGGGTAGCTCCGGCACGAGGACGGCCTGTCTTCATATATCGTGCATCCTTGTTGAGAGAGAAAAGGACACGGTTTTTCTTTGGTGTCCGACATCTTTAACATAAGACTCGGAAAATAGGGATTATCTCTGAAGCCATAATAGGTGTATTGTTCAAGGAACTGACCTGTTGAGATTCCGAGCCGGTTTTTCATCCGGATAATGTCATAGGGATAGAGATACATGTCCACATCCCTGCAGCAGCGGCAAAAACACTCTACGCCCGGATGGCAATGAAACGTGAACGTATCGTCCCTGATCAGCCTTCTGCCTGCGCCGGACCGGCTGTCTTCATTGTTCATAATCAACAAGTCCCTTCATTCCGACATCCATTATTGCTCCCTTTCCTTGATCATGGCTTCCACTCCTGACTGGTCTGCGAGGGTTGACAGGTCGCCCATATCCGAGACATCACCTGCCGCGATCTTACGGAGTATCCTGCGCATGATCTTGCCGCTTCTGGTCTTTGGGAGCGTGTCCGTGAACTGAATCCTGTCAGGTGTAGCGATCGGACCGATCTCCTTTCTTACGTGAGCAACAAGCTCTTTTTTCAGATCCTCTGACGGTTTCGCTTTCCCCTTGAGCATCAGAAAGGCATATATCCCTTCTCCCTTAACGTCATGGGGATATCCGACGACGGCTGCTTCGGCCACGCTCGGGTGCGCAACAAAGGCGCTTTCAATCTCCGCTGTGCCGAGACGATGGCCCGATACATTGATCACGTCATCCACGCGGCCCATCAGCCAGTAATACCCGTCCTTGTCTTTTTTTGCGCCGTCTCCGGTAAAGTACTTGCCGGGAAACTGGCTGAAATATGTATACTTGAACCGTTTCGGTTCTCCGTAGACACCAGACATTATGCCGGGCCACGGCCTGGTCATGACGAGATATCCCCCCTCGTCAAGGCCGGCCTTCTTGCCGTTGTCCTTGAGAATTTGAGGAACTACGCCCGGGAAGGGAACGCCTGCGGATGCGGGTTTGCCCGCAATGGCGCCGGGTATCGGCGCGATCAGAATACCGCCCGTTTCAGTTTGCCACCATGTATCCACAATCGGGCATCTCCCTTTTCCGATGTGCTTGTAATACCAGCGCCATGCATCAGGGTTGATAACCTCGCCCACGCTTCCAAGAAGCCTCAGACTGCTTAGATCGTAGCGCTCGGGCCATTCCTTTCCATGTTTAGTCAACACCCGGATAACAGTCGGGGCGGTGTAGAAGATGGAGACTTTGTATTTTTGCACAATCTCCCAGTATCTTCCCGGATCAGGGTAGGTGGGGACTCCTTCGAACATAAGGCTGGTGGCCCCTGCTGCAAGCGGCCCATAGACAATGTAGCTGTGGCCGGTGATCCAGCCTATGTCTGCTGTGCACCAGAAGGTGTCTTCGTCTCTTGCGTCAAAAACCCAGTTAAAGGTCTGCTGAACATAAAGGAGATATCCTGCGGTTGAATGAAGCACTCCCTTTGGCTTTCCGGTGGAACCGCTCGTATAGAGGATAAAGAGCGGATCTGTCGCATCCGTGACCACAGGCCTGCACGATGATTCAATATCCGGCGCTGAAATCTCTTCATGCCACCATGAGTCACGGTCCTTCTGCATACTGATATCCGCACCAGTGCGCCGGACTACGATGCATGTTCCGACTTCCGGGCAGTCATCGAGCGCTCTATCAGCCTTTTCCTTAAGGGGTATGATCTTCCCTCCGCGAAATCCTCCGTCCGCGGTGATCAACATGGAAGCGCCGCAATCCTTGATCCTGTTCATGAGCGATTCCGCGCTGAATCCCGCGAAAACAACGCTGTGAATAGCGCCGATCCGGGCGCATGCAAGCATGGCTATAGGAAGTTCGGGGATCATGGGCATATATATGCTTACCCTGTCTCCTTTCCTGATCCCTTTTTTACGCAGTACGTTGGCAAAAGCGCATACCTCTGAATGAAGCATTTGATACGTATATACCTTGTTTTCACCGGGTTTTTCACCGACCCAGATCAGGGCCGCCTTGTTTTTTCGCCAGGTCTCGAGGTGACGATCAAGACAGTTGTAGCACACATTGATCTTGCCCCCTTCAAACCACTTGACCCTTGCTTCAACAAAGTCGTACTCAAAGACATGTTTCCATTCTTTGAACCAGTCAAGTTCCCTGGCCCTCTCGGCCCAGAATTCTTCAGGATCACTGACGGACCGCTTATATATCTCCTTGTACTGCCTGAGGCTCTTGATTGCCGCTTTTTTTTGAAACTCCTTTGGGGGAAGATACTTCTTGTCCTGTTTCCTGGCAAAGGATTCAATCAACCTGCTCACTGTCATCTTGACCTCCCGTGGGGTTAGCCATTAGCGGTTAGCTTTTGGATAAGACTGTTCAACATTCTTTTTAACGTAGAAAGCTTGATCTTCACAAACTTGCATATAACCGGTATTGTCAGGAATCATCTTTTTAAATATCAATTCCGTTTTCAAAAAAAGATTACAGCTCTCTTTTTTGGCTCATCGCGGATTAGTGGGAAATCCCTGTTCCGCGCCAAGAAGCTTGGTCAAAACCGAGTCCTGTACTTTTGTAAAGGCTTCTTTGCAAATACGTTTCACGGCTCGATCTGCATCTTTTGTAAAAGACAGGGGTAACAATTTCATGGGGAATCCTCCTTTTTTGAGATTTACCCAATGTATTTACCATATTGAGTGGGGGATTTATACCCTAAAGAGAGG
>MAXM01000279.1 GCA_001751015.1 Desulfobacterales bacterium C00003106 | reverse complement strand
GGTGTCGATGAGAGGGAGATGAGCCTCTTTGTCCTCAAGCAATTCGCTAAGGCGTTCTGTTATGGCATTATTCTGAGCCCGGTGCGGGGAGATTAAAGCCAATCGGTTTGCGCTCAATTCAAAGTCGATCATGAGTTTAAATGCGAGTTGAGCCATTATTTCGGCTTCTATTTCTGATTCCTGGTGACATCCTTGATGATCTGTCAGCACAAGCACCACAGGTTTTTCCGGGTCCAGAATTTTATCTATAAGACCTGATTCAAGCGCACTCCGGCCCTCTGCCTCATCTGAGCGCTCACACAAGGGCCGTGGATTATCACCACAGGTTCCGCTCAATGAAAGTCGGGAATCTGCATTGGCGGGCGCCGGCTGAAGCATGTCATTATACCACATCCGGCTCGGAAACATGCACAGGTCTTTGTTCATACGGTAAGTCAAGTTCAGCCGGATTTGCCGGGTCAAAGGATAACGATCCAGAAGCAGCCCTAATATCGATTGCTGAACATCATTTTCATACTTACCACGAACTATCGGCGGCAACTGCTTCACATCTCCGAGAAAAAGGAAATTGCCTTTTCCATAGATCAAGCTGAGCAGGGCCTGGGGAACGAGGATCTGCGAAGCTTCGTCAAAAATGACCCAGTCAAAGACCTGGGGAAACTTTCCCTGGCGGCTTTCAAAAAGCTGATAAAGACCATATCCTGTGGCGCCGAGAATCAGGCAGGGGGATTTTAAAATATCTTTCATGCTGTCTGAGGATTCAACCCGGGCAAGGCTATTCTCCTCATCTGCCTGCCGGTCTTTCCAACGCCCGAACTTTATGCAACGGGCTGGAAACTTTTGCAGTTGATAATCATTGACCAACCGGACCACCTTGCGCAATACGTTATCGATAGCCTGGTGAGTCAAGGCGCTGACAGCGATACGCAGAGGCCTTCCCGCTTCATAGGCTTGCTGTACAAGGGAGATCAAAATCCAGCCCAAAAGATGGGTCTTTCCGGTTCCAGGAGGTCCCTCAATCAGACTCAGACGATGTCTAAAAGGCAGCTCCAAAGCACGCTGCTGTGCTGCATTCAGTTGCGAAACAGCCCCATATCTTTGCAGCCGGCGCTGAACCCGGGGCAGAGATTCCCCAGGTTGTTCACCAGATTGTTCATCGGGGCATTGGCCAAAGATGAGTCTGAATAGCGGATGTGGGTATACACTCGAAAAAACGGTACGCACAACGTGCTTCAGCTTTGGTTCATTCCAGTCGGTCAGGTCCTCTTCAAGAGAATAGGAAATCTGTTTGCTCAATGATAGTCGGTTTTGTCGGGAACGTATGGAAAGAGAACGCACATTGCGATCATAATTGGTCAGGATGACCGAAAAACCGCTTTGCAAATCAGATATCCCTTCAGGCGCAAGTTTGAGAAAATCTCCTTCACGGAACCTGGAGAGGCCTATTTCCTGTGCAATCTTGAAATTGTAGAGAAAACAACCTTCATGGTCGAGTGTTGTTCCCATGAAGGTCAACGGCCCGATAGCCCGGAAACGTTCCACACGTTCATGTAACGCGTAATCTTGCAGGCTAAGGATATCTTCTTCTTTTTGACGTCTTTCCTCTTCAAGGAAATTTAGATAATGAGCCGACGAATTGTCTTCTGTTTCGCAGAAGACTTCCCAGTTCTGTTGTTTCAAGTCACTTTCCAGGTTATGTGAGGCCCACTGCCGGAGCTTGTCCTGGAGTATCAGTGAATCTTCAAGATATCCTATAATTTTTTTCTGATCATTGATCGAAGTATAGGGGACATTGTCGCCATGGAACAGGCTCTCGGGCGATTCCGGTTCAGGGTTCAGCCCCAGGATACGGCTGATTGCAAAAAGCGTTAAGTTTCCGGGAACCGGAAGATCGAAATGCCTTCCAACCATTTGGTGTAAATCAGTCCAATGGGAGCAAGGATCATTCCAGAGAAAATCCAAACGGTTTTTTTCTCCCATGGCCTCTCCCCAATCTCGCAAAGCCTGCCTGCTCCATCTCCCGAAGTGAAAGATATGAGGCCCCTTTCCTTGGCCGATACTTTCTTCCCAAACCGCAAGAAATCTACCGGAAAAATCCTGCCAGACCGAGGATCTTTTCTCTTCCGTAACCACCATCCAGGTACGGGCATCCTTTATCTTTTCATCATTTTCTATTACACGCCAACCCAGGGCGCAAGGCATGGATGAAAGCGGATCTCTGACGAGGTGTACAAATATGGATGTTGAGATATTCGCGGGAAAAAAGCGGGTCTTCTTTTCACGGAGAGCGATCCGGTTTGTTTTTAAGGCAGCAACACGTCTCTGAATCCGTTCTTTCTGGTGAGGGCTGAAGAAATTTCCGTTTTGATCAGATCCTGCCTCTCGACTCTTGAACCATGCGTTTGCGGTTTCTATTGTGTTCAATTCCAGCTCTCGCATTTTCCATAATTCTCCAGGGCTCAATTGAGGCAGGAATTGAACGTCTTCCGTTTCTATGGCCTGCTGATAACAAAACTCAAACCAGTTGCAGCTAACACAGCGCCCCTGAAGCTGATAAGTCCATTCTGAAGCCGGTTGCAACAGATGACCCGCAAGATTTTGAAAAAGCGATGGAAAAGCCGCCCAATAAGGATGAAGATCAAAAATATGTTCTTCGGGACCGACTCGGAAATCCGCCTCAGTCTCCAGCTTTTTCACTTCAGTCCCTGGTTTAGGACGCGTGAGCAGAAAACCGGCGCTTGCAACTCCGGCTTGCAATGGAATTTTTCGCAAACGGATTAATTCGGATAACAGCATGGAATAAAAGGCCACCTGCCATTTCTGGTTATAGCGGGGAGAGAGACTGCTTTTGATGTCTCCGATCTCCAAAATAGGCCCCTGTTTGCCGGCAGACACCCGGATGAGATCGGGGATGCCTATACCATCCACTCGGCGCAACCTGGAATCGCCTGATTTTAGAACAGATTCGAGGATAAAGACCCCCTGGCCAAGGTAGAAATGCTTTTCGGGGCCTGTTTTGGCCATTTGAATCAGCTCTTGCAGTCGTGTTATTGACTCATCAAAGCGTTCTTTCAAGGGCCGGGGTTTTCTCAGGGCCTCATTTTCTTCTATCATGATCAGGGCATCACTTTGATCTCTGAGATGCTCCAGCACATCTGTTTCGTATCGACGTCCCTGTTCCATTTGCAGCACTTTCAGTTCGCTATCCACTCGCGTACGCCTCGGAGGCTGCTGATCGGACCGCAAAAAATTGAAGCCAAACCATCGATTGCATTGTCTGTGCCTGAAATACTCTCCAATCATTGTTCCCGTGAGCGGGCGCGAGCAGAAATCAGGTTCTTCCAAAAGACTTTGTTTCTTCTGACCGATCCCCCATCGCTCTTTTTCTGCGGCCAGCAACGATTCCGTAGAAACCGGGGTATCAATAAAAAGGACCTCCCGGCTTGCCGGTTTCTCTATTTGCGAATCAAGACTATTCAGATTTCCGGAGACAATTTCCGAGGATTCTCGTAAATAGCAGGTAAAGGCTTCGGCAATCCGGCTGTCAAAGATAAAATCGGTCAACTCTTTGATCAGCAAATCTTCCGGCAGCGCGCTGCAGAAACTGTTAAGCGAAAAAAGCGCGCGCAACGTCTTGAAATGTTGTCTGACCCAGCCACCGAACGCCTCTCGATTCAAAGGCAGGTTGAGTCTGTTAAAATGAATCAAGTGTGAGCAGTTCAACCCGATCTCATCGGAAAGGACGGAAAGGTCTTTTAGCTTTGCCCCTATGTCGTGTCTAATAGTCCATTGGAGTATCAGATTGCCAATGGAACCCAGGAATGTTCGATAGCGAAAGAAGCCATCTCTTCCAAGAAAGACCTTAATGCCGTTTCCCAGTATTGCTGACTGGTTATCCTGTTTCAGTTCATCAGAAAAAAGCTTGCGGGTGCGGGCGAACAAACCGAAATTGCTCTTGTTTTCTGTTAAATCAGGCGATTTGAGCAGCATGCGCATGGACTGGGCTACCTCGTAAGAAACGTGACAGCCAGCGCCAAGCCAAACGATCTCCTTGTCATCTAACCGCGTTGTAACTTGAGCAAGGACCCGTTTGCGCTCTCCTGTATCTATACGCAAAATCAGGAGACGCTTTCCCGCGAGGCAGACCCGGTCTCCGGGATCAAGTTGCCGGACAATGGACCA
>MAXM01000278.1:5921-6086 GCA_001751015.1 Desulfobacterales bacterium C00003106 | reverse complement strand
TTTATATCTTCAAGTTTTGGTATATAGTAATTCTTCTGCCTTAAAAGGTTTACAAGAAGTGTCGGGGTGGCTGTCTTAAACCAGTAGTTTTTGAATTCTCCTTCTTTGAGACAGTACATAAGAGAGATAGGAGAATATACTTTTATGTCGCTTTCAAGACTGAAT
>MAXM01000278.1:223-5655 GCA_001751015.1 Desulfobacterales bacterium C00003106 | reverse complement strand
TGATCTATTATCGGTTTGTCGTATTCGTCTATAAGGATTGTTATTTTTTGGTTGTACTTGCTGTAAAGATTAAGTAAAAGCTCCTTAAAAATCAGGGAAACATCCTTGGGTTTGGGAGCTTTTATCTCGTTATCTTCAAAATATTTATTCACAACAAAAAATAAATTGCTCTCTAACCTTTCAGGTGAAGAGGAAGGTATTTCGTTAAAATCAAACACAACCACCGGGTATTTCTCGAACTTCCACCTGTCATATATCCACAGTCCCTTAAAAAGTTCCCTGCTGCCTTTGAACAGCTCGTGCAGTGTGGATACAGTTAAGGACTTCCCAAATCTCCTTGGCCTTGAAAAAAAATAGGCTGTCCCTTCTTCAATCATTCTGTACAGCCATCTTGTTTTATCAATATATATATAGCTCTCTTCTCTGAGTCTCCTGAAAGATGATGTGTCAAGGGGGAATTTGTTGGGTTTCTTTTTAATCATTAGTTCTTGTTCCTCATCCCTTATTTCGTCCCCTTAGCATTCTTCGGCAGACCGGGTTTCAGAGGCGCCAAACTATGGGCGATTTACTCGATCGTCTCTTCTTTGATATTGCTTTGTTTTGGTCCGGGCGGGCTCTCTGTAGGGAGAGGAGATTTTGTGCTTGCTTTCCCTGCGGGATCGATCCGGTTTCTTGAATCTCCGAGTTCCAGCTCCAGAAATTCGATCTTTTCATTCAGTCGTTCCCGTTCCTTATGACTTCTTGCGAGCAAATCCTGCATTTTTGCCGTTCTGTCGGACAGAGCCTCGATAACGGTCGTCTGTTCCTCCACTCTCTCCTGCAGGCGATCCAGGATGCTCTTCGAGGCGGCAAGATTCTTGGCCTGTTGGCTGTTTCTCTCTTCCTGATCAGAGACTGAACCGGCCAACTCCTCGATAGCCCCTTGTTGTTTTGCTGTATCGCCCTTTAAGGCCTCAACAGCGTCGACAATGCCGTTCACCTCCTTTTTGACGATGGCGTCCACGGTCTTCTTGTCTGTCTTTTGCTTTTTCAGTTCCGCAACGTCTGCTCCGATCTTGTCCAACGTCTGCTTGAAGCGCTTGATCCTCTCCATCAAAGATTTCTTTGATTCTGATGTCTGTTCCGAAAAAAACGCCTTTAACTCATCGATATCCCCTGAAATACGATCTATCTTGTTTACCGTGGCCCCATGCTTTTCGTCCATCCTGTAATCCGTCACAAAATAGACAGCCACGAGACCAATGACAAGCAGGATCGGAAAGACAATAGAGATGGATATCACACGAAAGTTCAGTTTATCGAGTAATGTATCCCGAAGCCCTCCGGGGTCGAAATCGTCCATCGGGATATCTTTCATGGGGCCCGGACCTTTGAAAACCATGCTCTTTCACTCCTCTTGAGGGACCTCGTCTGTTGATCGAGTCGTCGAGTGGTCAACTGCTTGACGACTTCTGCATCCTCCATTCTCTATACTTCTGTATATCCTTTTCCAATAAGTACAGGCAAAGGGCCAGAACCACGGCATCGTCGATCTGACCGAGTCCCGGAATAAAATCAAGAATTATGTCAAAAGGACAAAGAACGTAGACGACCGTAAACAGGAATGCGGCAACAGAAATCGGACGTACCTGCCGGTATCTTCCTGTCCAGTAGTCCTTTATCAAGGGAATAAGCAGCCTGACATCCTGAATGAGACGACTTATTACTCCGTATCTGTTCAGCGGTTTTCCTGACATCTTGGACTGCATCATATTACCTCGGAGTTTGCGCAAATTAAATGGATATAGGGTTCGCCCAAAAATAAATTTACATTTTCAGGTGTTATTTTTGGGCGAGCCCATAGCCTCTTTGACCTGACCAAGAATATTCTTTTATCAATATTATGTCAATAAGGAACGGGGACGAAATAACTTTCCCAAATATGCGCATAAATACGGACCCCGCCAACATGTTCCATGCGCAAGAAAAAGAATCTCTGACCGTTAACGTTTTTTTTTGCGGCCAACCCCTGCATATCCTTAAAAATCCCTTTGAGAACCATCTCCTCGTCTATTTTTTTTGGGTTGCCGCCTTGACAACACCTATATGTTGTGTTTTACTTAGTTTAGTTACACAACATAAGGGGCTTGGGCCATTGACAACCTCTTAATACCGTTAAGAAAATTGTCTGTATTTAATCTCCTTTTCTTTCAAACCTAAGAAACGGGGACGGAATAACTTTTTTTTCAATTATAATGAGGTGGCTAATATGGGTTCTGTCGTCAGTCTGTCATCAGGCGAAAAAGAAAAACGGATTCGGGAAACCACGGACATGGCGCTCTTTGTGCACAGTTCCAAAGAGGCCATTTACAGTTGGGATCGAAAAAGGATCGTTGACGCGCTTGTCCGTGAAACATTTGTGGACCAGGATACAGCGAATTCGATCAGCCTCGAAGTGGAAAGGCAGATTCTCTCTTCCGGGATTAAGAAGATCACCTCTCCCCTGATTCGTGAACTCGTGGACGCGAAGTTGATAGAAAGAGGACTGGAACAGGCCCGCAAGATGCATACCCGTCTCGGGGTCCCCACATACGATGCGGAACAGATCATTATGCACCCGAACAAGGAAAATGCGAATGTCCCGCATGGTCCTGAAGCCACGAATCTGACGCTCGCCGAAGGGATCAAGAAGGAATACGCGCTTTTGAACGTCTTTTCCCAGGAGGTGGGAGAGGCACACATGCACGGGGACATACACCTCCATGATCTTGGATTTATTGACAGGCCATACTGTTCCGGCCAGTCCCTCGAATATCTGAAGAAATTCGGATTGAATCTCCCCAATTCTCTGGCCATGGCAAAACCCGCCAAACATCCTGAAGTCCTGCTTGCGCACATGGTCAAGTTCGCCGCCGCCCTCCAGAGCAACTTTGCCGGGGCTATCGGCTGGGACGCTGTAAATCTCTTTTTTGCACCGTATTTTGTAGGTCTGTCTGACCGTGAGGTCAAACAGCTCGCGCAGATGCTCATCTTCGAGTTTTCACAGCAGGCCGTGGCCAGGGGAGGACAGGCCATTTTTTCCGACATCAATATATACTGGGAAGTGCCAAAGCACTTTGAGGATGTGCCGGCTATAGGACCGGGCGGGACCTATACCGGAAAAAAATATTCGGACTACGAAGAGGAAGCCCAGAGATTCGCATGGTCTCTTTTTGATGTCTTTAAAGAAGGTGACGGGGCGGGAAGGCCCTTTTTCTTCCCGAAACCGCTTGTGCATATCACGGAAAAGTTCTTTAACACGCCGGGGCACGAGGAATTCCTGAATCATATTTGTGACGTCGCCGCAGACAAGGGGAACACCTATTTTGTCTTTGATCGCGGAAATACTGCCAAGATATCCGAATGTTGCAGGCTGAGTTTCAAGCTCGAACAGTCAGACCTTGAAGATGCCAAAGAGCCGTGGAAGATGCGGTATTCAGCGCTGCAGAATGTCACATTGAATCTTCCGAGAATTGCCTTCAGGTCCGGCAGGGATGATACAGCGCTCTTTGCGAACATCTCCGAAATGATGGAGATAGCGGTCAACGGCCATAGGAAGAAACGCGAATTCATACAAAGACTCCTTGCAAACGAAGAATCAGGACCCCTGAATCTCCTGAACATGAAACTCGACGGGACGCCTTATCTGAGAATGAATCGATGCACCTACCTGATCGGCATGACAGGCCTAAACGAGCTGATCCAGTACCACAAGGGCAAGGAGATGCACGAATCAGACGAAGCAACCAAATTCGGTCTCAAGGTCATCGCCCACATGAAGCTTGTGGGCGACAAGCTAAAGCAAAAATACGGAATGCGGTTCGTCCTTGAACAGACCCCGGCGGAAAGTACGGCTTATCGTTTTGCCAAGCTTGATCTCAAGTACTACCCCGAAGAGGCAGGGAAAGTTGTAAAGGGAAATATTGACAAAAACGAAGTCTATTACACCAATTCTACACTCTTCAACGTCGGAGCCGCCATCAACCCGATCAAGAGGGTGAAACTGGAGGGAAGATTTCATCCGATTATCGAGGCGGGCGCCATCACGCACGTGTGGCTCGGCGAATCAAAACCGTCAAAGGAATCGCTGGCGAATTTCGTGACAAAGACCTTCAATCACAGCAAGAATGATCAGATCGCCTTTTCCCCGGAATTCACTGTATGCAAAGATTGCGGCAGGGTCGGCCGCGGGTTAAAGGAAGCCTGTTCCTATTGCGGTTCAAAAGAGGTGGATGGAATTACCCGTATCACAGGATATTTTACCAAGGTTTCGAGCTGGAACAAAGGGAAACTCGGTGAACTCAAGGATAGATACCGGAACCAGGACTATTTTTCACCAAGTAGTCCGGTAGTCGATTGGTCTGGCGGCAAGGCAGTATCCGACTCAACAAATTAACCACTCAACCAACCTACAGGAGGGACTATGACTCTTTTTACAAGGGATCTTTGCAGCGCATGTCAGGAAGTAAAACAGGAGTTTGATCTTAAAGGGATGGGAGTAAAATTAGAAGAATTAGGCCCTGACAATCCCACTGCCCTGGCTCATCTTGCATGGCATGAATTAGTCGAGACCGTTGAAACGGAAGGGCTTCCGATCCTGGTGCTTGACGATGCAAGCGCCATTACCGGCACGGATAAAATAAAACAGCGCCTCAACGACATCGATAACGGTTAGGGGGAGAGGTGTGAATAGTCGGCCTCCTGTCAAGGGCTTTATAGAAACATCCTTTCTCGATTGGCCGGGGAAGGTCTGTTCAGTAATTTTTCTCCCTTTCTGTAATTTCAGGTGCCCGTTTTGTCATAATCATGTACTGGTCACCAATTCCGAATCCCTGGAGACCATCCCGATCGAGGCTATTCTTGATCGACTGGCTCCCATGAAGGAATGGATTGACGGGGTCTGTATCTCCGGAGGAGAACCGACCCTGCACAGGCAGCTTCCTGAAATGATAAAGGATATACGTTCGGAAGGATTCAAGGTCAAACTCGATACAAACGGAACGCAGCCGGAGACCCTTCGATATCTTGTCACACAAGGGCTTATTGATGAGACAGCCATGGATATCAAGGCGCCCTTGGACGACATCAGCTATTCGGCATGCGCCGGGGTCCCGGTGCCGACCGAACTTGTTCGGCAGAGCGTAGATTTTTTGCTGGAAGATCGAATCCCGTACACCTTTCGCACTACCGTGGTCCCTTCCCTTCTTTCCGAAGAAAAAATCTATGAAATAGCGCGACAGCTCCGCGGCGCAACAGGTCTGACCCTGCAGAACTTCAACCCCGCAGACCCAATGGACTCGACCCTAAGGGGAACAAAGCCGTATCCTGAAGAAAAACTGGCTGAAATCCAGAAGAATGTGAACAAGATCATCGGGTGAACTCAAACATGACCAAATGAACATCGAACGTCCAAC
>MAXM01000278.1:0-139 GCA_001751015.1 Desulfobacterales bacterium C00003106 | reverse complement strand
CCTGAAAACAAATGGAGAGAATCATGCCAAATTATTGGGTAGTTGGAGCAACATGGGGAGGTCATGATGACCAATCTGATAAATTTATTCGCATAGGTATTGGTTCCTTGGATGGGATGATAACGATCAGCCTGCTCAA
>MAXM01000277.1 GCA_001751015.1 Desulfobacterales bacterium C00003106 | reverse complement strand
CTATATAGGCGCAATCATACTTAATTTCATATTCGTTCTTGTATATACTATCCTTAATAAAGGGATTCCCGGAAAAAATAAATTAATTAAAGGGGTAATGTTTGGGTTATGTGTATGGGCTATAGGAGTATTACCAAGTATGTTTGCAACATATATGTTTATGACAGTTGCTCCTACGGTAATAATATATTGGACCATTATGGCCTTAATACAAACTCCTTTAAAAGGCATGATAAGTGCTGCTATCTACGGAAAATAAAAACACATACACAACTCAATGGAGCTGACCGTTACCCGCGCCCCTTCGGGCCGCGTGCACCGGCAGCTCATTTCGGGCATTGCGGGCTGAGAAAAAGTAGCATTGATTTCATTCGGATATCAAAATATAATTCGCAACAAGTCTGAGGTTCGATTCTGGCAAGTTATGTTGCAATTTATGACTGGTAGAGGCAAGCACGATATGTTGGGCGGGTGGCTTGCAGTATAATCCAAATAATGGCAGAAGAAATAGACGGCAGATTTGCGGTATATCACCCAAATATCCGGTACTAGCCTGCAAAATCGCAGGATATCCCATTTATCCTGCAATAATGACGTAAAATAATACGGCATATAGGCAGTCTACTTCAAGTTAGGCGCATCAGTCAGACCGAAAAATGGGCTAGTCCACGAACTATAAACACAAAGGAGATATTACCATGAAAAACGACGACCGCAAACCCACAACAACAGATGCCGGGATCCCTGTATCCAGCGACGAGTTTTCGCTTACCGTGGGGCCCGATGGCCCAATCCTGCTGCAGGACTATTACCTCATCGAACAGATGGCCAACTTCAACCGGGAGCGGATTCCCGAGCGTCAGCCCCACGCAAAGGGATCCGGGGCCTTCGGATACTTCGAGGTGACCGAGGATGTCAGCGCCTACACCAAGGCGGTGGTGTTCCAGCCGGACACGAAGACGGACACCCTGATCCGGTTCTCCACTGTGGCCGGCGAGCGCGGCAGCCCCGACACCTGGCGGGACCCGCGCGGCTTCGCGCTGAAGTTCTACACCAGCGAGGGCAACTACGACATGGTGGGCAACAACACCCCGGTGTTCTTTCTGCGTGACCCCATGAAGTTCCAGCACTTCATCCGCTCCCAGAAGCGCCGTGCCGACAGCGGCCTGCGCGACCACGACATGCAGTGGGACTTCTGGACCCTGTCGCCCGAGTCGGCCCATCAGGTCACGTGGCTGATGGGTGACCGCGGAATCCCGAAGACCTGGCGGCACATGAACGGCTATTCGAGCCACACCTACATGTGGGTCAACGCGAAAGGCGAGCGCTTCTGGGTGAAGTATCACTTCAAGACAGACCAGGGCATTGACTTCCTCACTCAGGAGGAGGCCGACCGGATCGCCGGCGAAGACGCCGACTACCATCGGCGCGACCTGTTCGAGGCGATCAAGCGCGGTGATTACCCCAGCTGGACGCTGAAGGTGCAGATCATGCCCTTCGATGAGGCCGACACCTACCGGTTCAACCCCTTCGACCTGACCAAGGTATGGCCGCACGGTGACTACCCGCTGCACGAGGTCGGCCGGCTGACGCTGGACCGCAATCCGACCGACTTCCACACCGAGATCGAGCAGGCGGCGTTCGAACCGAACAACCTTGTGCCAGGCATCGGGCCCAGCCCGGACAAGATGTTGCTCGCCCGCCTCTTCTCCTACGCTGATGCCCACCGTGCCCGCCTGGGGGTCAACTACAAACAGATCCCGGTCAACCGGCCGAAATGCCCCGTGCACAGCTACAGCAAGGACGGGGTGATGCGGGTCGAAAACGTGTCCGACCCTGTGTACGCACCGAACTCGAAGGGCGGCCCGCAGGCTGACGGAGAGCGCTATCCCCAAGTAGAGATATGGAAGGCCGGCGGCGAGTTCGTCCGCGCTGCCTACACCCTGCGAAAGGACGATAACGACTGGGGGCAGGCCGGCACTTTGGTGCGCAAGGTCATGGACGATGCGCAGCGTGACCGGCTCGTGTCCAACATCGTCGGACATCTCAAAAAGGGCGTGTCCGAGCCCGTGCTGCAGCGTGTGTTCGAATACTGGCGCAATATCGACAAAGAGATCGGCGACCGCATCGCCAAGGGCGTGAAAGGCGGCTGATCTCGGTAGCGCACGGTGCGCGATGCTCCGATAATTGAGTTCCAGAGTGTGGGGTTCGACGTAGATATCAATCGGACGTTATAGAATAAGGCCTAACGAGCGGGTTGCAGGCGACGTTGCTCCGCTGCGCTCCACAACGCGCCTGAACCCGACTGTTACAGATATCTGCTATATATCTGTACGGCAACCTTATCAAAAAACCCTATGATTGTATTATGATATCTATACTCTGATCTATGTCCAGGAA
>MAXM01000276.1 GCA_001751015.1 Desulfobacterales bacterium C00003106 | reverse complement strand
TGTCTCAAGGGATCTCCAAATCGCCCAGGAAGCTGTCATAGAAGCTCCCGACATGAGAACAGATCGAGTAAGGCCCATCAAAATACAGTTGAGTGACCACACCTATAAGATAGATTATGATAGCTTAGCCGGAAAAATTATTGGATCGATGATTGACGATTTGGCATGAGTTTCAATCCCTAATTGGTCAGGACGGCATGGTTCAAATACTTGACGACCTGGCCATTTTTCTTTCCGCCAATAACCGATGCCCCCCCACTGCCCAACAAATTCCGCCTCCAATGTCTTGATTCTTTGTGACAACAAAAAAAGTTAAGCGTTCACGGAACGTTGAAATTAGAAAATAGAAATTGGAAATTTGGCCTTCATGCCTTTGTACTGTTGATGAACGCATTTTTCAACTTGCAAGCCGTGAACGGCTACAAAAAAAGTTTGTTTTTGACAAAATAACCGGATATCATTATTGATGGTTTCGTAATAGTCAGTACTACACTTTTTCTTCTCACGAGTCAGGACGGGCCGCATGGATGACCGGAATGTGATTGTCCACGCAGCGGTATTCTTTTCATAGTATTTACGGAAGACCATCCAATCCTTTAAAGAGGCCAATATGAACAACAAGGAAAGACTGATAGAGCTGATAAAAAACAGGGCATTTGAAAAAACCGACACACCGGCGTTCACGTTGTCTTCAGGAAAGAAAAGCTGCTATTATTTTAACTTGAAAGCAGTAACTTATCTTCCGGAAGGACAGTTCCTGGTCGGGTCCCTGATGTACGACAGGATTCAGGAACTGAATCTAAAGCCCAAAGGCATCGGCGGACTCACAATGGGAGCAGACCCTATTGCCGTTGCTACATCGCTTACATCGCACATGAGACAAAACGCAATAGAAGCATTTTCGATAAGAAAAGAACCCAAGCCCCATGGACTGGGACTCCAGTTAGAGGGAAACGTCAGGGAAAACGACAAAATCATTATTATCGACGATGTTGTAACCACAGGCAAATCTACGATTCAGGCTATTAATGTTGCAAGGAAACACCGGCTGGACATAATGTGCGTGATTGTCCTGCTTGACAGATGTGAAGAAAACGGAAAAGAAAACATCGAAAAACATGGTATCACCGTGTACCCGGTGCTAACCATTCACGACTTCATCTAAGAAACAGGTTCCTCAACAAAAACCTCACATCAATTTGTGAGCGAACCCTAAGGAACGGGGACAAAATGACTTCCTCAACTATGCATAACAGCTTCAGGAATCCCGAGATGATAGACCGTTTTTCAAATCCGGGGTTCTATTCGGATATGGCTTGACGAGACGTTTGACAAGTCTTCACTCTAAAGGATTACCGGCTAACCGGACATTTGCCCTAAAATATCTTGATCAACAATGAGTTTCGCGTTGAAATATCCCATTCATTCGTGATATTATTTTATAAGTATTAATATTTAAGAATGGAAGAGGTTATGCTCAACAAAGAAGAAATATTTGAAGTCCTGAATGACTGGAATTTCTGGAATCGGTCTTTACCGGTCACGATCAGCCGTATAGACTATGAAAAAGAAATAGCCCGAAAAGCCAAGTCCGAAGAAATACTCATTCTTAAAGGAGTAAGGCGTTCTGGAAAATCTACCTTACTGATCAATGAAATAAAGCGGCTTACAGCCAAAGAATATCAGCCCCGGGACATCCTCTATGTTAATTTTGAAGATCCACGATTTATGGGGAACCTTTCCTTAGAGCTACTGGAAAGGATCAAAGATGTTTTCCTGGAATTCGTGGGACCAACGAAAAAACCGGTCATCATGCTCGATGAGGTACAAAACATTCAAGGCTGGGAAAAATGGGCCTTCAAAGAATACAGCCTGAAAAATGCCGGGCTTTACATTACTGGTTCAAGCTCGGCTCTCCTGAGCAGGGAAATCGGCACAGCACTGACAGGGCGTTATCTTGACATTGAGGTGTTCCCGCTGAACTTCAAGGAATTTCTCCATTTCAACCAGATCACCATTAAGAACCTTTCAGAGCGTATCCGGCACCGAAACAAGCTTAATCAACTCTTCAACCAGTATATGGAACAGGGGGGCTTCCCTAAACTTTTTGAACTTAAAGAAGACGAACTGCAAAGAGATCTCCTTAAAAGTTATTTTGATTCCATCCTGCTGCGTGACATTGTTGCCAGGCACAACCTGGGAAACTACCGAGCTCTTGAAGAAATGGCCACCTTTCTTCTTGCCAATATCGCTTCTATCAATTCAACCAACAAGCTGAAAAAAATCTTTTCGATTTCCTTTGACAGTGCCAGAGATTATATAAGTTATCTTGAAGACGCCTTTCTGATCTTTCAACTTCATCGATTTTCCTGGTCTGTAAAAAAACAAATTGCAAACCCCAGAAAATTTTATTCTATCGATACCGGGTTATCCAACCGGGTTTCATTCCAAATTGGCGCCCGTAAGGCACAAAATCTTGAAAACATCATTTTCCTTGAACTATTGCGCCGACAATGGGACATTTATTACTACAAAACGAAAAACGACCTGGAAGTAGACTTTGTCATCAAAAAAGGAAGTAAGATTACAGAACTGATCCAGGTCAGTTATTCCATCGAGAATGAACAAACCAGAAAAAGGGAACTTGCCGCTCTCAAGACAGCACACAATGAGCTGGCCGGAGAAACACAAATCAAGTGTACTTTATTGACCATGGATAAAAGGGAAGAGGTCAATCTGGATGGCTTGAAAATAGACGTTCGGAATATTATTGACTGGCTTCTTTTCCCCTTGCCAGAGTTTGCTGAGGCGGGGTTGTGAAAGATTGAGCACCGGCAAATCTTCTAATCCGACAGTTTTACACCACTTGGAGAGCGTATTTCCGTGCTTTGCTCAAATACAATTACCTGATCAGCCCAGGCCCTTCAACGCTAATCAAAATTGAGCCACTCCTGCTAACATAGATTGAGCCACCGTCTCGCCCTTTACGCTGATTTTACCCCACAAAAGTCAAGAGCAGAATGACCCAATTTCATGGGTAACAATAACCAATTTCATGGGATTTTTCCCCATTCCAAGGCCTCGGATTTATCTTGGCATGGGGTCCACTTTAAAGGCGGTTATCCAAGATCTAATATAAATTTATTTTTGGGCGAACCCTTATTGTGTAACATAAATTATACAAAATAGTAGTAAATAGACAATCGAAGAACAAATATGTGGCAATAAGCGTTGTTGGTAACAAAAATTCTTTCCGCGATTGATCCTCTTTTAATTGTAATATCTCCCAGTTACAACAAGTCGGTTCGCGTACATCCATTCTGGCACGTATGTTGATACTTAGTATCAAGTGTCCATTCAGAAATGGCATCTTTTGTTTCAATACTGCGTTCTTGCTCCGAGGCGCAGGCCGCAGGTTTTTGAATGGAGATTATCAAACATATGAAAGGAGGTTGGACATGAAGAAGGTTGAGACGATCATCAAACCATTCAAACTGGAGGATATCAAAGAGGGCCTGTCGTCACTCGGCATCCAGGGCATGACGGTCAGTGAGGTCAAGGGTTTTGGCCGACAAAAAGGGCACTCAGAGATCTACAGGGGCGCTGAATACACAGTTGATTTTGTGCCCAAGGTAAAGGTTGAAATTGTCGTGGAAGACGACATGGTTGAAAAAGCCATCGATGTCATACTGAGCCACGCTAAGACCGGCCAGATCGGCGATGGCAAGATCTTTGTGCTTCCCGTTGAAGAGGCGGTTCGCATTCGGACCGGAGAACAAGGGAAAGACGCAATCTAAAAAAACTGTTGAAGGGAGGGATAGATGATGAAGATTCTGTCTATGATCGTAATAATGTTAGGTGTTCCACTCATGGCGTGGGCAGGGGAAGATGCTCCGACTCTCGCCGGTAATGCAGAGGCCATCGAGGAGGTGCAAACCCATGCCGATTATGTGTGGACTTTGATTGCTGCGGCCCTGGTTTTCTTTATGCAGCCCGGGTTTGCCATGGTGGAGGCCGGGTTTACACGTGCAAAGAATGCAGTCAATATCTTGATGAAGAACCTGCTAGATTTTTCCATGGGGTCGATCTTTTTCTGGGCTATAGGCTTCGGGCTGATGTTCGGAACAACGCAGACGGGCTGGTTTGGCACTTCCTGCTTTTTCTTGTCTGATTTTTCTCCCGGGCAAGATCCCTGGGTGCTTGCCTTCTGGATGTTTCAGGTGGTTTTTGCCGCCACAGCCGCGACTATTGTGTCCGGCGCCATGGCCGAGCGGACAAAGTTTGTTTCATATTTGATATATAGCGCAGTCATTTGCGGCTTTATCTATCCCATCTTTGGAGGTTGGGCCTGGGGAGGACTTTACCATGGAGGCGGCTGGCTTGAAAAGCTCGGCTTTATAGACTTTGCCGGTTCCACGGTGGTCCATTCGATTGGAGGCTGGACAGGTCTGGCCGGGGCCATTGTATTGGGGCCAAGGATCGGCAAATACTCAAAGGCGGGAAGGGTGCAACCGATCCCCGGCCACAACATCCCGCTGGCCGCTCTGGGGGTCTTTATCCTCTGGTTCGGCTGGTTCGGGTTTAACGCGGGCTCTACCACGGCAGCGAACAAAGATATTGCCATGATCTTTGCCAATACGAACCTGGCGGCGGCAGCAGGCGCTGTCCTTGCCATGATCACCGCGTGGATCAAATTCGGAAAACCTGATGCGGGCATGAGCTTGAACGGAGCCTTGGCAGGCCTGGTGGCCATCACCGCCCCGTGTGCTACGGTGACGCCATTGAGCGCCGTGATTATTGGAGCTGTGGCCGGTGTGCTTGTCGTGCTGTCAGTGCTTTTTTTCGACCGGATCAAGGTGGACGACCCTGTGGGGGCTGTCTCCGTGCACGGTGTAAACGGGGCATGGGGAACCCTTGCAGCCGGCATATTTAACATTGGGGGCACCTCAGGAAAAATGATCGGTGTCCAGTTGCTGGGAATCTGTGTAGCCTTTATCTGGGCATTTGGGGTCTCCTTTCTCGTATTCAAACTGATTGACAAGACAATAGGACTCAGGGTCTCGCCCGAAGAAGAGACCGGAGGTCTGGACTTTAGTGAACACGGGGCCAACGCATACCCCGACTTTCAGATTATAAGCCATTAATAAGGAACGGGGACGGAATAACTTCCTCAATTAGGCGCATAGATTTGGGTCATATTTGTTCGATCTCAAATCACAAAAACTGGAATAGCAAGCTATTTTGAGGTTTTTGGGATTTGAGATCGGGGAAAGATAGCCTGAAGCTATGATGTATAATGGGAAAGTTATTTTGTCCCCGTTCCTAAGGGAGGAGCGGCCTTGGGGGCGTTGAAAGCCGCTGAGCTTGAAGCAGAAGGGGCAATCATTAGGCGACACGTTATTATCAATCCTTGAAGATTATAGAAGAATGTAGGTTAAATAAAGATGAAGATCATAGCGTTGCCGTGGAACTTACTTATGTTTTTTAGGAACGGGGACGATCTGATACCATGACAAAACAATTTCTTGTCTTACAACATATGCCCTGGGAAGGACCGGGAATACATCTGATCCGTTCGGCAGAGAAAAATCTGGTGCGGCTCGATATCGTGGAGGTGTGGCACGAGACGATCCCTGAAATCCTTCCCTATGAGGGGCTGATTGTCCTGGGGGGCGGTCCCGATGTGGACCAGGAAAAAGAATATCCCTTCTTGAGAAATGAAAAGAGATGTATCCGTCGAGCGCTTGAGGCAGACAAGCCCTATCTTGGTTTCTGTCTTGGTCACCAGCTTCTTGCTGATGCTTTGGGGGCCAGGACAGGACCCAACTTCTGCCGCAGTATAGGATTTATTTCCGGCCATGTGACAAAGTACGGTCGGGGCCATCCCATGTTTCGGGGCATCGACAAACCCTTTCCCCTTTTCAAGTGGCACGCCCAGACGGTCTTGCCACCCCTGCCTAAGGAGATGGAAGTCCTGGTTACATCGGCAGAGTGTCAGGTGGAGGCGATCTCAGTAGACGGTCGCCCCCATATCGTAGGACTTCAGTTCGACAACCACGCTGCCGCCGTTTCTGATGCGAGAGACTGGGCAAAAGGCGATGAAAAATGGTTGCAAGAGCCGCCTCCTGTAGATATCGCGGCCCTGGTAAAAGATGCCAGAAAGCGCGAAACCTCTATGGGCGAGCAGTTTGAACTTATGTTTGCAAATTACATCAAATGGATATTCTGATTCGGTTTTCATTGAATGGTCAAGTCGTTTCAACCCTTCAACTACTCGACCCATGGACTATGTCTGCACAGGAATTTATCGTCCTCAAGATCCGCAGAAATGGCAGCATCCAGCCTTGTCAAACCATGCCCTGGCATTGTGAATGACAATTCCCAAATAGAATAATACCGGAATACACCATGGTGCCGGCGGTGTGAAAGATGCATCATCCATGTTTTTTTGATCTTTTTTGCTTAAACCATGCCAGCGGCGGTTTTCAGCTTCACGGTGGGCTTTTTTCCCTTTGGCGGTCCGGCGGTATCGCCCTTGGGCTTCGCGGTGATTTTTTTGTGTTCCGGCGACACGGCATTCATCACAACAATAGGCCTGTCCCCTCCGGCAACACCGACAAACAGAGAAAACAATGCTACAGCAACGACACCGAATTTGGACTAAATACAAAAAGAGAGGCCTCCGACCTTGCAAAGAGCCGGAAGACATAGTAAAAGGAGGTCAGTCTTTTGGGCTTTTGGCTATTTGTGAAGCTCTTATCGAAAGCCCGAAGTGGTCGCTATTTATAACCTTCCAAGGTATAGATCAGATGGAGGCTGTGTGCTTTCGAGAGTCTTGAGCAGTGCTGTCCTTGGTATTGATGCCTATGTCGTAGAGGTGGAGGTCGACATTACTCACGGCCTTCCTGCCTTTGCCACAGTCGGGCTTCCCGAGACCGCCGTAAAAGAGAGCAAAGACCGGGTGATGGCTGCTATCCATAATTCAGGGTATCATTTCCCGGCTGATAGAATTACCGTCAATCTTGCCCCTGCGGATATCAAGAAAGAAGGGACCGGCTTTGATTTACCGATTGCCGTGGGTATCCTTGCAGCCATGGGTATCATTCCACAGGATATACTGCTGGACCATCTAATTCTTGGAGAGCTTTCACTTGACGGACGCGTAAAACCTGTCAGGGGGGCGCTCCCTGCCGCCATTGCTTCAAAGGAAAAAGGATTTTCCGGGATTGTCCTTCCAAAAGAGAACACACGGGAGGCGGCTGTGGTTGAAGGGCTCAAGGTCTTTTCCGCCGAGACCTTATCACAGGTGGTGGAGTCTTTCCGCGGTGTTGAGACAATGCGGCAGGTAAGTGTAAATATAGAGGACATCTTCAAAACTCAGTCATGGAGCGATATTGACCTGGGCGAAGTCAAAGGGCAGGAACATGTGAAGAGGGCCCTGGAGATAGCAGCGGCAGGCGGGCACAACATTATTATGGTCGGGCCTCCCGGGTCCGGCAAGACCATGCTGGCCAAGCGACTTCCGACTATATTGCCCTCACTCAGTTTTGGAGAGGCGATTGAAACGACCAAGATATTCAGTATCATGGGATTTCTTGACAGAGACCAGTCATTGGTGGCTGTCCGCCCATTCAGATCGCCGCACCACACCATATCTGACGCGGGTCTCATTGGCGGAGGTCATATCCCGAAACCGGGCGAGGTAAGCCTTGCCCACAACGGTGTTCTTTTTTTGGATGAACTCCCGGAGTTCAAAAAGAATGTTCTTGAGGTGCTCAGGCAGCCGATGGAAGACGGTCAGGTTACAATATCCCGTGCAGTGACAACAGTTGTCTATCCAGCCCGTTTTATGCTGGTGGCCGCCATGAACCCTTGCCCATGCGGGTATTTTTCTGACCCCGTTCATCGGTGTGCATGCACCCATCACCAGATCCACCGCTACCGCTCAAAGGTTTCAGGGCCGCTCCTTGACCGGATTGACATCCATGTGGAGGTGCCGGCTGTGAGATACAAAGACCTCTCAGATGATACCTGCGGAGTCTCTTCTGAAAAGATACGAACTCGGGTGGAGCGTGCCAGGGGAGTACAGGTCCAAAGGTTCAAACGTATGAAGGTCGTCTGCAATGCACACATGTCGGCGCGTCATATCAGGAAACACTGTTCCATCTCAGGCGATTCGCATAACCTGCTTGAAAAGGCAATAGACAAGTTCGGCCTCAGCGCACGGGCCTTTAACCGAATATTGAAGATCGCGCGGACAATCGCGGACCTGGCCGGAAACGAGGACATCGATGTCACCCATATCTCGGAGGCGATTCAATACCGGACTCTTGACCGGAAAAATCTGTTTGGGTGAGAGGGTTTTTCCTGTTCTGAAGAAACCCTCAAACATCCGGAACCCGTTCAACATCCTCCTCAGCCACTTCGACTGAGGCTGTCTGCCCCAGGGCGTCCACGGAGACCACAACAGTGCTTCTGCCGAGGTAATACTCAAAGGAGCCGTAAACTCCGGTAAATGGACCTGAAACCACGAGCACCCGATCCCCCTTTTGCATGCGCAGGCTTCCCACCTGAACCGGAACATCACCAGAAGCCATTATCTGAAGCGATTCTATTACGTTATCCGGAACCGAGATTGGACCGTCCTTGTTTCCAATGATGCGAACCACCCCGATGGTTTTTATTATCTCAATACGCTCATACGGATTCAGATCGCTTTTTACAAAGCAATAACCCGGGAAAACCGGTACACGGATGACAAGCTTTCGATCGCGGCGTTTGCTCAACGTCGACATCTTCGGAAGAAATGCATCAAGGGTCTTCTTGGTCAGACCCTCCCACACTACCTGTTCAAAACGGCTTCTTGTGTGAAGTACATACCAGCCGGGTTTTGGCTCATTACTATCCAATATTACACCACCGCTATTTTCTCCTCAACCTGTTTGACAAGTTCTGCCATCAGACAAGAACGACGCAGCATGAGGATATACGCCTCGAAAGGCAGTAAATTGAGATTTTTCGCCGGCATCAATAGCTATGTTGCTCAGGCTTGAAAAAGCGTGCTATTCCGCTCCTTCGCGGTGATTACTCACCGGGAAGACCACAATCTGTGATTATGCAACGTATAGCAGATGTAGAAAACCAGGACAAGCAATTACTGTAGTTGCTTTGGAACGGGGACGAAATAACTTCCCCAAGCAGGCGCGTGGACGAACTCTAAGAACGGGGAGGGGGATATCAGAGCAATGTGGAATTGATTGTCTGAAATACTGTGGAAGTCGGCTTGATATAGATATGCGGAAATGATATGAAGACAGTCTGATGTTCAATTGAGAAAAAGATCTGAATTGCAACCTGGCAGTTATTTTGTCAGGCCGGAAGCGTGCGTTGATTCCTGGTCTGTGAAACCGGGATGCCGGGAAGAATTTTTATTAGAAAGTCATGGAAATGAGCGCTATAAGAAACATTGGAGCTGTCTTAAGAGAAAACCAGCAACTTCTGAGTATGGTTAAAGAAGAACATATCGCGGATCTCGTGGAGAAGATGGACATGGCCTCGAACATATTCTGCTTTGCTATCGGAAGAAGCGGTTACATCCTGCAGTGTTTCTCCATGCGGTTGATGCACCTGCGGTACCCTGTCTACTTTGTGGGGGATACGATCACTCCAAAGATAGGTCCGGGAGATCTGCTGATTGTACTGTCCGGTTCCGGTGAAACCGGTTTTACATGCCATGTAACCGTGTTGGCCAAGAAAGAAGGAGCGACCACGTACGGAGTTGTCGGTTGCATTGATTCACGTATCGCCAATGAGGTGGATCACGTCCTCTACCTTCCGGGTGGCTCAAAAACCTGTTTTCCGGGTAAAGTCTCTTCGATCCAGCCGGCGGGATCCTTGTTTGAACAGTCTGCATTTCTTTTCTTTGAGGCTATTATACTGGAGATCTACCATAAAAAAGGGGGCCACCCCGAATCCATGCTGACGCGTCACGCAAATCTGGAATAAGGGCTCGGCAAGAAACAACTTGGTAGAATTTGCGCCCGAATTTGCCGTAGATTTAATTGATCTGATTGAGTAAAACCGCAGGAATAGCGAGCTATTTCGAGGACTTTTGCGATTGAAGATCGGTTAAAGATATGCTGACGCGTCACGCAAATCTGGAATAAGGGCTCGCCCAAAAAGAAATTTGCGTTTTCAGGTGTTGAGTCGCTCGCATGGCAAGGAGTATTATCATGAAACCTGTTCTTCAACTGGCGCTTGATTTTGTGGACACAAAAAGGGCTGTAAAGGCTGCTGTGGCCGCTGACGCCGGGGGTGTTGACTGGATTGAGGCGGGCACGCCATTGATCAAGAGTGAAGGACTTCAGGTCGTGCGCAATCTGAGGGAACTTTTTCCTGCAAAGACTATTGTCGCGGATATGAAGATCATGGATGCAGGCCGGATAGAGGTTGAGTCGGCAACCAAGGCGGGCGCCGATATCGTGGATGTGCTCGGGGCCGCCAGTGATGCAACGATCCGGGAATGTATCCAGGCGGCAAGAAACTACGGATCACAGATCGCGGTAGACCTGATTTCAGTCGAAGATGTGGTGTCACGTGCCCGGGCAATCGAAAAGATGGGAGCCGATTATATCACAGTGCATTGCTCCATTGATGAACAGATGGAAGGCAAATCTCCGTTTGAAAAGCTGAGAAAGGTCTGTGATGCCGTCTCTCTCCCTGTTGCTGTTGCAGGGGGGATCAATTCGGAAACAGCGCACAAGGCGGTCGAGGCGGGAGCCGCCATAATCATTGTTGGCGGAGCCATTACCAAGGCGCCTGATCCGGAAAAGGCGTCGGCTGACATAAAAAAGGCGATTGACAGAAAGATCTCGATCCCTTCCATGTTTTTCAAGCGTGGAGGAGAAAAGGATATCAAAGATATCCTGGATAAGGTCTCTGCGGCCAACCTTTCGGACGCCCTGCATCGCGGAGGCGTACTGGAAGGGATACGCCCTCTGTTTTCGGGGATCAGAATGGTTGGAAAGGCCCTGACCGTACGGACGTATCCGGGGGACTGGTCCAAGCCTGTGCAGGCCATAGATGCGGCCGAACAAGGGGATATCATCGTTATAGATGCCGGTGGGGCGGGGCCTGCTATATGGGGAGAACTCGCAACTCACTCGGCCCGGCAGAGGGAGATAGCCGGGGTTGTGATCGACGGGGCGATACGTGACACGCATGATATCAAGAATATGCGATTCCCTGCATTCACGCGATTGATTGCGCCCAACGCCGGAGAACCCAGGGGATTTGGAGAGATAGGCGTGCCTGTGACAATAGGGGGCCGAAATGTGGAGACAGGTGACTGGCTGGTCGGAGATGACGATGGAGTCGTAGCGCTTCCCGGATCGATTGCCGCGGAATATGCAAACCGCGCCATGGATGTCCTGGAAAGAGAAAACCGGATTCGCCAGGAGATCAAGGAAGGAAGCACCCTGAGCAAAGTGACGGAACTCCTCAGGTGGGAAAAGAAATCCTGATAGTCATATTTGGCCGGCCGCACTCTTAGGAACGGGAAGGTTATTCCGTCCCCGTTCCTAACGTTCACAGTATAAGAG
>MAXM01000275.1 GCA_001751015.1 Desulfobacterales bacterium C00003106 | reverse complement strand
TTTTCACAGGTATAATCGATAAATTCGAGTCTTTTTCACCTATTCAACTGAACCAGTGCCTGCAAATCTAATCAGAGCAGAATCGGCTTCCCAACCAAGAATTTACAATAGCGGTTGACAAAAAAGTAAATCCATAACATATTTATAAAAAATGTTTCGACCTGTGCGGTTAGATTAACGATTTCTGTAACCTGCTTAAACCACACATTTTATTGTTTACCTGAGCGCAAGGTAAGCCATTTCTATTTTGTTGAAATAATTGGCGATCCCAACTGTTAGGCGTAAGCCTAAAAACTAACCGCACAGGTCGAGTTATTTCGTCCCCGTTCCTTAGGAACGGGGACGGAATAACTTTTTCAATTAGGATGATTCCTTGCTCTGGCTTCCCCTTGCTTTTGCGACAGCGCTTTTTGTCGCCACCGGTGATGCGCTTACCAAGAAGTTCTTTGGTCGCTTTTCACCTTATGAGATGGCAGTTGCCAGTTCGCTCTATAGCCTTCCATTTTTGCTTATCAGCCTCCCTTTTCTTCCTTTTCCTGAATTGGACAGGGTTTTCTGGTGGACTGTTTGCATATTGGTCCCTCTGGATACATTTGCTTTTTTTCTCTACATGAAAGCGATCAAGGTATCGCCTCTTTCTCTGACAATACCATTTCTGTCTTTTACTCCGGTCTTCATGATATTGACAGGTTTTCTCATTCTCGGAGAGACGCCCGGCAAATGGGGGGTCTTTGGGATTGGATTTGTGGTGGCAGGGAGCTATGCGTTGCACGGCACAAAGGTGAGACATGGATACCTTGCTCCGCTTAGGGCCATCTTCAAAGAACCCGGGTCATGGTTGATGCTCATTGTTTCCCTCATCTATTCTATACTCGCTGTTTTGGGCAAGAAGGCGATTGAGCATTCTTCACCTCTTTTTTTCGCGTTTTTCTTTCTCGCCGCCCTTGATTTCGTGATATTGTCTTTTTTCCCGTTCTTGGGAAAAATCAGGTGGGCGGCTTTGTTGAGGATGCCTGCAAAGGGGATAAGCGTAGGATTTATGCTCTATCTGCATCTGCTATTCCATGCGCTTGCTATCAGCATGGTCCAGGCGGTCTATATGATTTCAGTGAAGCGGATGAGCATTCTGTTTGCCGTTGTGTACGGATGGCTCTTGTTTGGGGAATCCGAGATTCGCAGCCGGATGGTTGGAGCGTTCTTCATGTTCCTCGGAGTGATCTGTATCACGCTGATGGGTTAGGACTATGTAGGGAACCTGTCATTTTGATGTCCGGATTTGGCACAGATTAAATGGATCTGAGAGTCTCTTTTGCCTTTTTGTTTTCAGGGAAATCAGGGTTCAGGTCGATGGCCTTGCGCAGTTCTTCTGCGGCCCTTTCCCTGTTTCCTTTTTTGTGGCAGGCCATCCCGAGATGGTAGTGTATGGTCGCATTGTTCGGCATCGTTTCCAGGGCTTCCTCGAATTGAGCAATGGCGCTTGTAAAGGCGTTCTTGTGAAAAAAGGCCCACCCTAAGGTGTCTGCAATACCCGGATCATCCGGTAATTTCTCTTTTGCCATCTGGGCCAGAGAAAGGGCTTTATCGATATTGCCTTGCCTTTCGATTATGCGCCACGCCAGGTTGTTTGCGGCAGGGGCGTAATCGGGGTTGACATCCAATGCCTTTTGGTAGAATTTCTCTGCGGATGCAAATTCGTTCTTTGCTTCGGCCAGGGCGCCGAGACTCATGATAGCAGGCAGGAATTTCGGCTGTTTGGCATGTATCTGTTGATACTTGCTTATGGCATCGTCCATCCTGTTTGTAACAAGATAGATCCTTGCCAGGGCGGAGTAAGGCTCAAGTATCTCGGGCTCCTGGTTGATAGCTGCGTTAAAGGCATCTTCCGCCTTTTTGATATCCTGTTGAAAAAGATAGATATTACCTTCGAGGTTGTACAGGAAAGCAAGAAGACGAGGGTCTTTGTGGGCCTTGATCTGATCCTGACAAAAGGCAAGGGCCTTTTCCGGCTTTTTTTCAGACAGATAGATGGATGCAAGATTCTGTATGGCTTGCGCGGACTCGGGCTCGATGTTAAGGGCCAGTTGATACTGATTGAGAGACCTGGCTTTTTCTCCCTGAACACGGTATAATGATCCAAGGGCCAGGTATCCGATTGCGTTATCAGGGGCATACTCAACGATCTTTGCAAACGCTGCTTCGGCATCCTTATATCTTTTCTGCTTTGCATAAATCCGACCGGATAACAGTCCTGCCATGATGTTTTTCGGATTCAGCTTAAGGATTTGCCCACATTCCTTTTGAGCGCCATAATAATCTGTTTCGCGCATAAGGGTTTCGGCCATAACCAACCGGGCCTTACCTGATTGCGGGGCATATTTTATCGCCTTTTCAATACTCGATTTGCCGAGTTGATCGTTTCCCAGTCCAAGATAGGCCATGGCTTGATAGAAATAGAGATCACCTGACTCCGGCGCATCTTTGATCGCCTTTTCCAGCAGATCCAGGGCTGCCCGGTAATCACGCTTCTTTAAGCTCAGTCTTGCCTTCAGCAGTTCTGCTGCCATATCTCCCGGGTTTTTGCTTAGAATCTCTTCAATAACCTTTTGTGCTTTTTCAATCTCTGCCTGTTCAAAATACAAAGAGGCCAAAGCCCTTCGGCATCTTAGATCATCAGGCGCGATTTCAATACCCTTTTGCAGAGACTCGACCGCCTTTTCCAGCTTGAGATGTTGCGTATAGAAATTTGCAAGGTTCCAAAGCGGCTCCACCCGATCAGGCGCGATAACCGTGGCCTTGACAAAGGACGCCTCCGCCTTTTCAGGATCCTGCCTCGCAAGATGGAATCTTGCCAGGGCCATTAGATAAACCGGATTTTGTGGCGCCTTTTCTATTGCTTTCTCAATCTCTTTTTCCGCATGGTCATATCTTGTACGGGCTGTATAAAACCTGGCAAGACTCATATTGTGGCCCGGATTATCCGGATCCAGATCGATGATCCTGTTGAGAGTCTCTTCAGCCTTGTCGGGCTTGTTTCGAAGGATGTAGAAGTTGGTTAGTTCATAGAGCGGTCCTGTGCCCTGGGAATCGATCTCTACAGCTTTCAGGAATGCAGCTTCTGCCTTGTCGTATTCCCTGGTGACCATGAGAAGCCTTCCCAATAACAGATAAGGAACGGCGTTTTCAGGCGCAAGGGATATGGCTCTTTCGATCTTTTCAACCGCTTCATCAAATTTCTTTTCATGGCTAAACGTCCGCGCTACGATCAGAAGCCCTTCGACATTGTCCGGCTCATGTTCCAGGACAATCTCCGCCCTTTTACGCGCCTCTTCCGGTTTTTTCCCAAGAAGATAGATCTCTGCAAGCCGCATCTGGGCATTGATATGTGTTGGCTGAAGATCAGAGGTTTTATGGAACTCGCCAAACGCCTCTTTGATCTTTTTCATTTTCAGGTAGGTTTCACCCAGCCGGTAATGACCGTCCACATATTCGGGATCGAGCTGAACCGCATTCTTCAGCTCTATTACCGCCTCATTGTAACGCCCGTCTTCAAGATATCTGTCCGCGCTTTTTATATGGTTTTGTAGCTTTTCCTCTTTGCTTGCACACCCGGCCAAGAGGAAAATCGTTATCAAAACAGAGGCGGCAGTCAAACAAAACCATGTGAGAGAATTTCGGCGAATAGTCTCTGGCACGAAACTACCTCCTTTGTTGGGGTTTTTGCAGGTTGTCGATAGGGCGGATCTTCAACATTGAGGATTGAGTNNTAAATGGGAATACGCAAGGAAATGATATTGTTGCCGGATTCACTATGCACAACAATATATGCATTATATTTTCTTAAAGGTATCAGCAAATAATACAATGTCAACATATTACTTGATTCCCCCGGGGTTAATTGATCTGCAAACTCGTATTTCATGTTTTCTATGACAATGGAATCCTGTTTAAATATCCTTGATCCATCGTTGCAGAATTCAATATGAATAGTCCGGTTTTTGACCGTGCTGTGAATCTTTATTCGGGCGGAACTGCCCAGGAGCATGGAGTGAGACGAATAGAGCAGTAGAAAATCAATAATAAGCGCAAAGACAGAGTATTCACCATAGACCGGCGGCAAGGTCTCCAGCGAACATGTTATGTCGCATTTTGGGTTTGCGAGTTTTGTTATAACGTCCTGGAAAAAATCGATCTCATTTTCTATTAAATGGTTCAGGTCTATATGCAGATCTGCCTTTGTAAGCTCCATCTGTCTTTTTTGCTTCAGCAACCCAAAAACGGATACGATCTCGTTAAACCTGCCGGAAAGCTGTTCTATAGAGGAAATCGACTCCTTTACAGTCCCGTTCAGTTTATGGCCGGGAGAAAGATCTTCTATATGTTTGTAGATTTTTTCAAGCCGGAACGAGCCTAACCCGATCTGTCCGGCAAGCTGAGAAAAAAGCGTACAGATCTGAGCTGATGAGAGTTCAAACAGATTCCCCCAGTATGTCAGGTACTGGAGCTTTTTTATACTGTTTTGAAGCAGATCCCGCTCGTTATCAGAATAGTCAACAGACGGTCTTGTCTCATGCGCAGAACAAATGTCTGCCACAGTCTTCATGGGAATATCAAAAGAGACCTTGTCACGAAAGGCGATCCCCAAAGAAAAGGGCTCATCCCCCCTGCGCCACATTACCTTTCCCTCAGATTCAACCTTTTTGTCCGTTTCAGGCACCTTAAAAGAGAGCTTTAATGACGTGCTCTGTGCCAGTGGACCGGGT
>MAXM01000274.1:7253-8248 GCA_001751015.1 Desulfobacterales bacterium C00003106 | reverse complement strand
TAAACCACTACCTCTGGTAGTGGAACAAAAAAAGGTTCTACCAGTGTATTGAGTATGACGAGTATTATATATCTACCTGGAAGGTGCGAAACTAACAGGAGGTACATAATGGCTCGTCAATTCAAGAAGTTAGCGCATTCTTTGTATGAATGCAAGTATCATGTGGTGTTCTGTCCGAAATATCGTTACAAAATATTGCAGGAAGAAGTGGCAAAATATGTGATGCAACAGATATATCGGCTGTGTAGTCAAAAAGATGGCGTAGAAGTGGTGGAAGGTAATGTACAAATAGACCATGTTCATCTGGTCGTATCAATCCCTCCGAGGTACGTCGTATCGCAGTTCATGGGGTTTCTGAAGGGCAAACTGGCCTTGCAACTATTTGACCGGTTTCCTCAACTGCGAAAAAAATACTGGGGACAACATGTGTGGTCGAGAGGCTACTGTGTGAGCACTGTAGGTCTGGATGAAGAACGGATCAAAAAGTATGTGAAATGGCAGCGCAGTAAAGATAAAGATGCCGATGTGACTCAAGGCAAATTGTTTAACTANNATAAGTACCATGCACCTTCCAGGTGCAATAATCCAAGCCACCACCTTTGGTGGTGGTCATTGACTCCCTCCCTTGACAACGGGTTTCCCCGGAAGCTAAGCTTTAAGAAGCGGAAAAGGTAACTCGCTAACAGCCACCCTTACAGCTCGAAATATTGCCGACGCTGCATAGTTCATTGGAAAAATCCCCCTACCCCCCTTTTGTAAAGGGGGATTTTTACTGTGTTCGTTCAAGCAACGGTTTTGAGTTACACACTGCTTTCGGTTGTCTCAAGCTTACTGTGGGAGCGGCTTCCCAGCCGCGACTGTTGCGGCAAGAATGCCGCTCCCACATACGGATTCAGTTTTTAACCTGAATAACAATGCGTCAGTTGCCTTGCACCGTCCTTAGGGCTCGACAAAAAATAACTTAGCATTTTTGCATCCCGACTTCACCATATCTT
>MAXM01000274.1:4406-7162 GCA_001751015.1 Desulfobacterales bacterium C00003106 | reverse complement strand
ATTTTTTGCCGAGCCCTTAGTTATCAATCAATAGGTTCAGGAGTTCTTAGTGATCCGCATAAAATGGAATAAGAAAACCATAACCTCCCTGTTGTGTGTGACAATTCTGGGATTCGTGTTTGCTGAAGCGCTTCTTAATCTGACTCCGCCCATATCAAGAGACGCCCTGATCCATCATCTCGCCATCCCGAAACTCTGGCTGGCCCACGGGGGGATCTGTGATATTCCCTGGGTCCGTTTTTCGTACTATCCCGCGAATATCGACATGCTCTATCTTGTCTGTCTCTGGCTTGAGAGTCATATTGCCGCGAAATTCGTACACCTTGCCTTTGGCATTGGAACCGCATTTCTGGTATACCTCTATCTGAAAAAGAAGTTCGGGACGAACTGGGGCCTTATAGGAGGGCTGATTTTTTTCAGCACGCCCGTTATCGTCCGTCTCTCGACCACGGTCTACGTGGACCTTGGCATGGCCTTCTTTACCACAGGAAGCATCCTTGCCTTCTTCAGATGGCGGGAAGGGGAGTACAGGGATACAAAATGGCTTGTTCTGTCAGCCATCTCCATGGGCCTGGCAGTGGGGTCGAAGTATAACGCGCTTATTGCGTGGTTTTTCCTGAATCTGGCGCTGGTCTTCTGCTATTCGAGAGACAGGAGAAGCGGGTTTTCTGCATTGAAGTATGGCGCGCTCTTTTTTCTCATCGCCCTTTCAATCGCCTCGCCATGGTTTATCAGGAACTATGCCCTGACAGGAAATCCCATATATCCCCTGCACGACGGTTTTGTTCAGGCCCTGCATCATTCAGGTGAGGGAAAGAGCGCTATTGCCGGGATTGTCGGGAAGAGTTCGACCGCAAGCAGAAATGTCTTCCAGAAAAGGAACCTGGTATATGGAGAGAGCTTCCTTCAGACGATTCTCATTCCAGTCCGGATATTTTTTCAGGGCAAGGACGGTTCTCCCCGGTATTTCGACGGGGTGCTGAATCCGCTTCTCATTATTATGCCGATCTTTGCCTTCCTGAACAAGGAGTATGTCAGGGACAAGGTCTTTCTTGCGCTTTTTTCGGGCTTTTTCTTTCTTGTCGCATATTTTTCTGAGGCCATTCGGATAAGGTATATTTTGCCGATCATACCGTGTATAACTATTCTGACCGTGACAGGGATAAGGAGCATTGCTCTCAGCGCGGGGGAAAAACCAGGGCTGCGGTATGTCGGTCTGGTCGTGTTTGCCGTAACAGCGATAGCTATCGCCTTCAACGTCATATACCTGAAGGATTACTTTGGTTCTATTCAACCATTGAAATATGTACTCAATCAGGAAACAAGAGATGAGTTCCTGACACGTCACCTCGGGAGCTATCCCGCAATGCAATACATCAACAACAACCTCCCTGACAACGCTTCTTGTTTTCTCATGTTTCTCGGAGGACGCGGTTATTATCTGAACAGAGCATACAGGCATGAATCTTCATCTGGAATGAATACCCTGAGCAAAATGGTGAACAGTTCAAAGAGTACGGCGGAATTAAGGGAATTTCTGGGGGGCATGGGAACCACTCACATCCTGATGCGGACCGATCTTGTGGCCAAGTACCTGCACAACAAGTTTTCAGAAGAGGAGATAAGATGTTTCATGAACCTCGTATCCGAAAGCTGCAAACAGGTTTACAAAGACAAAAGATACGCAGTATGGGATATCCAAGGTTTCAGTAATACTGCCCGGTTAGAAAAAGGGGGATGGCTGAGATCTTTCCTCTTGCGGACGTGGAAACAACAAAATGGACTGGGTGAATTATGTACATGCATAAAACAATCGCGGTGGTTGTCCCTGCCTATAATGAACATGAACTCATAGGTCAGACTCTGACTTCGATTCCGGGTTTTGTGGACAGGATTATCGTTGTTGATGATGCGAGCGTTGACAATACGCGAGAGATCGTCAAAAAACTGGCCGAACAAGACAAGAGCATATATCTGATTGAGCATGATTCGAATCAGGGCGTAGGGGGAGCCATTGCCACCGGATATAAGAAGGCCAGGGATTTGAAGATAGATGTAACCGTTGTCATGGCCGGCGATGCTCAAATGGACCCGGATGATCTTGTTTGTATCATCGAACCCGTAGCAAATGGGACCGCTGACTACGCAAAGGGAAACCGGCTCTTCTATGGCGATGCCTGGAAGATGATTCCTCATTATCGTTACCTGGGCAATTCTTTCCTCTCTTTGATCACAAAAATTTCATCCGGATATTGGCATGTTGCTGATTCCCAGAGCGGGTACACGGCGATTTCGCTTATCGCGTTGCAGAAGATCAAGCTCGACAGGATATACAAACGGTACGGCATGCCAAATGATTTGCTGATCAGACTTAATCAGCATGACTTTCGTGTTAGAGACGTCCACGTCAGGCCTATCTATAATGTGGGAGAAAAATCAGGTATAAGATTACTGCAGGTCATTCCAAGGATATCCTGGCTTTTATTCAAAGGCTTTTGGAAACGACTCTTTTTCAAGTATGTGATCAAAGATTTTCATCCACTGGTTTTTTTTTACTCATTGGGCCTTATCCTGTTTCCGGCAGGCCTTTTGTCAGGTATGTATCTGTTTTGTTATCGACTGCTTATAGGGCCGGTAGTGACTACAAGCGCTCTATTTTCTGTTTTTCTTTTTGTCTCCGGTTTGCAGTCACTATTTTTCGCCATGTGGTTCGACATAGACGACAACAAACCTCTGAGGGGGCTTGACCACTCGAC
>MAXM01000274.1:0-4354 GCA_001751015.1 Desulfobacterales bacterium C00003106 | reverse complement strand
GGATCAGAAAATCCTTTCGGTCTTTTTGTGTGGCGGTTGATCCATGCCTTGGAAAAGAGAGGGCTTTCCTGCCCTGTATTGACCCCTGCAGGCATCAGACCTTTATCCGCGGCGCAATTGCCGGAGGTCTATCGCTTCCGGTACGCGCCGAAAACTTGGCAGTTGCTGGCAAACCGGGAGGGAGGCATCCCCGAGGCCCTGAATCATAATCCTCTCCTTTATGCTCTGGTTCCGCAGTTTCTCGTTTCCATGGCTGTTCATCTTGTCCGCATGGCCAGGCGGTGTGACATTATCCATGCCCACTGGTCTGTGTGCGGGGCTGTTGCAGGTCTTACGCAACCGTTGCACGGCAGGCCCGTTGTCACTACCCTGAGGGGGGCTGACACAACCTGGGCTGAAACACGCAGCCCGTATGCATGGCTGCATGAAAAAAGCATCAAGCGGTCGGCGGTTACGGTTGGAGTGAGCAGCAGTATAGTCAAAAGACTCAAAAAGAGATATCCGGGGCTTTCCAGTCGATTTGCTTTTGTCCCAAACGGTGTGGACGAAGATTTCTATGCGATACGGCCGTCTCTTCGACCTTTTTTGCCGCCCTTAAGGCTTCTCTTTGTAGGCAGCCTTATACCGAGAAAGGGGCTCGATTCCATTTTCGGCGCACTCGGCCGTCTCGATGGAATCCACAAATGGACGTTGACCATTGCAGGAGACGGCGCTGAGAAAGGACGGCTGGTTGAACTTGCCGAAAGATATCAGATTTCGGAGAGAATCCGGTTTTTGGGAATGGTGTCGCCACGAAAGATCCCGGCGCTCATGGCGGATCATCATCTGCTGGTTATTCCGAGCCGGAGTGAAGGGAGACCAAACGTAGTCCTGGAGGCTATGGCTGCAGGTCTTCCTGTGGCAGGGACGGACATTGATGGAATACGCGAATTGGTCCGGCACGGTCGGACCGGCTGGCTGGTTCCGCCGGAAGATCCCGGCGCCTTAGCAGATGTGCTCAAATCCATCATCCAGGGAAAAATCGATCACAAAGCCGCAGGAAAGGCCGCGCGGGTATGGATGATAGAACATGGGCTTGCCTGGGACAAGACAGCCAAACAGTATTGCAAGTTGTACAAGAAATGCCTAAACAAAGAAAGACCTCATGTGCGGAATCTGTGGACTCATTGACCTGGACGGTCAAAGCAAACTTGATCTCAAGGGGACAGTCGGGAAAATGACCGCCCGTCTTGTTCACCGGGGGCCTGATGCCAAGGGTTTTTGGCATGACACAGGAGTCGCCCTGGGTCACCGCCGCCTTTCCATTATTGATCTGCCAGGCAGTATCCAGCCCATGCAGGACACAACCGGCCGCTATACAATGGTCTTCAATGGTGAGATATACAACTACTTGGAACTCCGCACAGACCTGGAAAAACAAGGGATGCGATTCAGGACAAACGGGGATACCGAGGTCCTGCTTGCCGAGTACGTCGCCTATGGCGAGGCATGTCTTGAACACCTGAACGGCATGTTCGCCTTTGCTGTTTGGGATAAGAGTGAACAGGTCCTGTTCGCTGCAAGGGACCGTATGGGGGTCAAGCCTTTTTTTTATGGCAAGGGCCGGTCAGGGTTCGTTGCCTTCGCGTCGGAGATCCAGGCCATGCGGGGTCTGCCGCTCGATTTTTCGATTAGTCCAAAAGCGCTCGCGCAGTATCTGCGGCATGGATTTATCCGCTCACCAGACACTATCTTTCAGGGGGTCAGGGAACTCCGTCCCGCCCATTTCCTCCGGCACAGCCGAAAGGGTATTGAGATCAGGCAATACTGGCAGCCTCCATTGCCCTTTCATCCAACACAGGAAAAAAGGCCGGTGTGTGAGCTTGCTGAGGAATTGAGAGACATAGTGAAATCAGCGGTCCGTATCCGGTTAAGAAGCGACGTCCCTTTGGGGGCGTTTCTTTCCGGCGGACTCGATTCCAGCATTGTCGTGGCATCGATGAAGGATCTCGGACAGACCTCGGTTCACACCTTTTCTATCGGTTTTAAAGAGGCAAGCTTTGACGAAGGTCCTTATGCAACGGACGTGGCAGGTTTTTTTGACACTATCCATTATGAGGCGCGGGCAGCCCTTGAGGCAGGGGATCTCCTGTTTGATCTTGTCCGCCACTACGGTCAGCCTTACGGGGATTCATCGGCCATCCCCATGTGGCGTTTGTGTCAAAAGACCCGCGAACATGTGACCGTTGCGCTTTCCGGTGACGGAGCAGATGAATTGTTCTGCGGCTACCGGCGTTATGTGGCCCGCCGGGTTCTTGGTTACTACAGGTATCTGCCCAGGCTCATCCGGCAGAAACTCCTGCCGCCTCTTGTGGCCCGTCTTCGGGAAGGGACCGCCTATTATGACCAGAGTCTGATCAAGAAAATCCGCCTCTTTGTGGCCCTTGACAAACGCACGGCCATAGACAGGAAGGATATTTATCCAGCCTGTTTCACAGTCGAGGATCTGGATCGTCTGCTTGATGCCGGGGCTGTTGCGCAGGGCCGGGAATCCGGGAATCGATTCGATGAAATGTTGGCAAAGCAAGTGAACGAAATCGAGTTCATGATGATATCAGATATTTTGCATTACCTGCCGGATGACATCCTTACGAAGGTGGACCGTGCCGGTATGGCGCACGCTCTCGAGGTAAGGTCGCCGTTTATGGATTATCGCGTGGTGGAATTTGCCTGCCGGCTGCCGCTCTGTCATAAGCTGAGAGGACTGACTACGAAATATATCCTGCGGAAGGCCTTTTCGCGGGACCTTCCTCCGATACCCCTGAAAAGAAAAAAACACGGCTTTTCAGTCCCTATCGGGGACTGGTTTCAGGGGCCCCTAAGAGAGATATACCACGATCTGGCGCTTGCCGGGTCAGGTTCGTCTTTTGTGAAAGCATCCGAGGCTGAACGACTGATCAAAGAGCATCAGACCGGTCGTGTCGATCACGGTCACCGTTTGTGGCTGATCCTTTTTCTGCATGCGTGGGATCAATGGTGGAAGCAGGGTTAACCGGGTCCCTGAAGTCCTTGGGCTGTAAAAACATAACATGCTGAAACATGGACACAAATGCACAGGGAGCAACAAGCGCCCCCGACTCATCTTCCTGGTTCCGTCGCTCGCCGGAGGCGGTGCGGAAAAGACTGCATCCACTCTGCTGCCGTATCTTGTTCAGGCATTTGACGTTACCCTGGCCCTGCTGGAAAACCGGCGAACATATCCTGTCCCTGACAAACTGCGCGTGGTTGCTTTTTCCGGACGGCTTGATAGTCGGGCGGCGCATCTTGTGCGTATTCCCTGCCACGTTATGGCAACGGTGCAACTGGTCAGGCAAAGACAACCCGGAGTAGTCCTGAGCTTTATGGAACAGGCCAATATCATTAATCTTCTCTCTTCCTGCATTACAGGCCACAGGGCCGTGATATCCCAGAGGACTGAACCCTACCGCCAGCACTCAGGCAAGGGCCTGCTGGGGAGGCTGATCCTGCATGCCTCGCGTCTGTTTTACCCCATGGCAAGTCAGGTGATAGCTGTCTCGGCCGGTATCCGGCGGGTCCTGGTTGGCCGCTATGGTCTTGCACCCGAGCGGGTAACGGTAATCCATAATCCGGTCCATCTTGAGTCTCTTCGTGATCAATCCATGTCATTGCCGCCTGCCGGCATTCCACAAAGATTTCTTTTGCACGTGGGTCGTATCTCTCTAACTGCAAAGGCTCAGGATGTAATAATTGAAGCCTTTCATATCCTGCATCAACGCCATACGGACCTTTCCCTGGTCCTGGTGGGGGAAGGTCCGGACCGACGCCGCGTAAAAAGACAGGTTCACGATCTCTCCCTTGAAAATGCAGTGGTCCTGGCGGGTTGGCAGGACAACGTGGCAGCATTTATGTCTCGCGCCGAGGTATTCGTGCTGGCCTCGCGATACGAGGGATGGCCGAATGCGCTCGCAGAGGCAATGGCCTGCGGTTGTCCTGTAGTGGCAACGGATTGTGAGACAGGTCCGAGAGAGATGCTTGGAGACAGCGAATACGGTCTCTTGACGCCCGTAGACGACCCGGAAGCCGTGGCCCATTCAGTGGAACGTCTGCTGACTGATAAGTCCGGAAGAGAGTATTTTCAAAAACAGGCCAGGAAACGCTCCCAGGATTTTGGCATAGAATACATAGGCCCGGAGTATGTTCGTGTACTACGAAACGCAGCAGGGCCGGAGCTTGACTGAGCTCAAAGAGCCCTTGGTGTCTTTCCTTCTTGATAAGGAACGGGGATGAAATAACTGTCCCAGGCAGGCGCATAGATTTGAGTCAAATGTATTCGATCTCAAATCATAAAAGTTGA
>MAXM01000273.1:2863-5887 GCA_001751015.1 Desulfobacterales bacterium C00003106 | reverse complement strand
GGTACTGTCTGTGTATAAGGACAGCGACTGCCCGCCAATCCACACACCCGTTACATGTATATCAGAGTATGTGTCCGGCACTCTGATTTCTATCCTCCTAATACCCGACTCATATTCGCTGATCCTCGGTTCAATGTAGTAGGAGAATGCCTGGTTGTCAGTATTGACGTTAACGGATGTCGGGTCTATCTCGGCAACGGCCGATGTGCAGGGTGCGGCATAACCGACTGTAACCTTTAACAGGAGCAGCCCCAATATCAGTGTCAAAATTCCCGTTATTCTCATCTTATCCATCTTCCGATTACCTCCTCACAAATATTATATTTTGATATGATACACCAAAACATGAAGGCCGACAAGCTCAATTTGAGAACTTGGGAATTTGGGCAAGACCTTTGCAGAAGTGTCACAACTTGCTGAATAATTAGGAACAGGGACGAAATAGCTTCGTCCCCGTTTCTTAGTTGAATGGCTCTGATATGTTTCTTGCGGTGACACGGAAAGGCGAAGGGCTATTTCAGGAAGTCGAAGTACCAGGCGATGATTTCACGTCCCTGGAAGATGTATGACAAGGCCCCGATGCTCAGGAATGGTCCAAAGGGCACAGCAGCGTTACGCCCCTGTCTTGTTTTCAGGATAACCAGAATTCCTACGATAGTCCCGAGAACAGAGCTGAAGAATATGGTAAACAGAACTCCCTGCCACCCCAGGAAGGCGCCGATCATGGCCAGAAACTTGATGTCTCCGCCCCCCATTCCCTCTTTCTTTGCTATGAATTGGTAAGAGAGCGCAACCGCAAGCAGACCACCGCCTCCGGATGCAATTCCAAGAAGAGACTCTTTCCATGTCGCAAACGGGAGAACAAACGATGCCAGAAAACCGATCGGAATGCCGGGGATTGTAATAGTGTCCGGGATAATCCTGTGATCTATGTCAATGAAAGTGATGACTACAAGCAACGCTGCAAAGACAAACAGAATAAGGGCCGTCCAGGTGACGCCGTACCGGGCAAAACATGCCAGGGCCAGGACGCCTGACATGAGTTCTACGAGAGGGTATCGAATTGAAATCGGGCTGCCGCAAAACCGGCATTTTCCGCGCAGCCACAAATAGCTCAGTACGGGAATATTATCATAAAATCTTATTTGCTTATTGCAATGAGGACATGCTGATCCCGGAAATACAAGAGAGAATGATTGGGGAAGCCGATAGATACATACGTTCAAAAAACTCCCTATTATCAATCCACCCGAAAAAACAAAGACCGCAAGCACAAGTGGTGTCATTTAGGCCCTTTCAATCGTGTCTCAAGCATCCCTGCCTGACCATTTGGCGCCCCTGCTGCAGGCCGGTCCTCTTTTCCGGGGCTGCCGGACGCGGGAAAAATGATTTCAAATGTTGTCCCTTTTCCCGGCTTGCTTTCTACCCTGATACGTCCCCCGTGGTTCCTGATGATTCCATAAACAACGGAAAGCCCCAGTCCTGTTCCGGTTTTTTTCCCCTTTGTGGAAAAAAAAGGATCAAATATCTTGTCCTGGATTTCCCCGGGTATCCCCTCACCGGTGTCTGAAATCGATACTTTTACACAGTTCTCTTTCTTTCCCTCTGTGACATCAGGGCTCTCATCACTTAAAGGAAGGCTTGCTGTTGACACGCTCAGTCTGCCTCCGTTTGGCATGGCCTCCCGGGCATTGATACATATATTCAATATCGCCTGTTCGATCTGAGACGGATCACCTCTTACCCTCTCAAGGTCATCAGACAAAAACCTCTCTATTTGAATTTCCTTGCCCATAGTCTTCTCAAAGACGTCAAGAGCCTGCTCGATTACCGGATTGATATGGATCGCATTGAATTGACACCTGCCACCATGGCTGAAAGTGAGGAGCTGTTGTGTCACACCGGCTGCCTTGTTAGCCGATCGCTCTATAGTGTATACATATTTGTAAAGAGGATTGCCGGGGTCGATCTTCATCTTCAGAAGGGACGCATATCCGAGAATGCTGCTCAAAAGGTTGTTGTAATCATGGACAATCCCCCCTGTCAGGATAGCTATCGATTCCATCTTCTCTTTACGGAGCAGTTGTTTATGGGTTGCTTTCAGGCTCCTTACTGTGTTTTCCAGCTCGACGTTCCTTTCAGCCAGTCTATTGCAGGAATCTTCGATATCAGACACCTTTTTCTTTATGGAAACAATGTCCCGGAAAAGATGCACATGCCCTGCAACATCTCCGGATGACGACATGAGCCTGGAAGCGCTGATCAGTATGGCGGATTTTTCCCCTTCAGCCGTAGTTGCGACGGCTTCGACACCAAGGATGTCCCGTCCGGAATCAAACGCTTTCTTCACAGGGCATTCTGCTTTGCAAATATCGGCTTTCAGGATATCCCGGCAATGCATACCCACGGCGTCCTGAGACTTGACCCCGGTCATCCTGACCGCTGCCGGACTAAAATAGTTGATCCGCATTTGACTGTCGGTAACAAAGACCCCCTCCGGCAGTGAATCCAATACCATCAACCCCCCGGCATCTGAAAACCATTTATTTGTCATCCTCTTTTTCCAATCCGTTGCCTGTATTACCCTGGACATGGCTGGTCTTAAATACCCACCTCCCTCCGATTTGCAGCGTTGGCGTGAAGTCATGCGTAATTAGTATCCTGGCGCTATAGATAAACCGGTTGCGCGCGAGCATTGCGTATGATTTAATTTAAGAAGTTCATCAGGCTGACCCAAAAAAAATCCGTTACTGATTTTTTTACTTATCTATTGAGATGATAATAGTCAAGGCAAAAAAATCTTGTCAAAAGGCCCTCGATCTGTTACAGATCAACATCAATACTGTCCATGAAGGCAGACGCGTTTGTGTGAGCTCTACGAACTCCCGTAATTTCATAAAAAACAAGGCCACGAAGGTTTTGATACAAAAAACCTGTGGCCTTTTTTTATTTCATAGACCTTCAGATAATTAATTGCACAAGGCTATAGGAAAAAATTCGAGTAAGGCGTACATTGGGATACGT
>MAXM01000273.1:0-2856 GCA_001751015.1 Desulfobacterales bacterium C00003106 | reverse complement strand
AGGATTTTGACCGATAACGCCGTGCAATTATTTATGTGAATGCCTATATTGCCGCCACGATCCATCAGGGCCGAGGTGGAAACCTGATTTATAGCATAAGAGGGAGGCAAGACTTGAATAATTTGAAAGAAGATGAAAAAAAACGTATGGTTGTCCTGGTAAATCACTGGATTGCGCATAACCGATCGCACACAGAGAGCTATATAGATAAGGCAAGAGAACTGGCATTCCAAGGGCTTGATAATGCCGCGAAAGAGATAACAGAAGCCTCAAACTTTGTATTAAAGGCAAACGAAAGGTTTGAGGCCGCCAGAGCTATCCTGGATGAATAAGGAGCAGCTTACCTGCCGCTCCATCCAAGTTTGTTTTTCAGTACCTCAAAGTAGTTGTATCCGCGAGTCTTGATAAGATGTATGGCATGCGGGGCTTTCTGTATCACGACGATGTCTTCCGATGTGATCTCTGAACCTACCTGACCGTCAAGAGTCAAGAACGACCCATAGTCTTTATCCCCGACATTCGCATTGATCACCACATGGTCCGGCAGGATCAGAGGCCGGTTGGTCAACGTGAATGGACAGATAGGGGTGATAATGATGGTCTGAAGCGTCGGATACATGATTGGTCCACCCGCAGACAGAGAATACGCCGTGGAGCCTGTTGGTGTAGCAATGATCAGGCCGTCGGCCTTGAAGGTGGTCAGATACAGATCATCAATAGAAGTGCGGATATGGGCTATCCTTGCCAGCATCCCTTTATTGATTACAACTTCATTGAGAACCGTCTGCGCTATTACTTCGCTGCCATCGCGGATTACGGAAGCTGAAAGGAGCATCCGCTTTTCAATACAAAAGTCTCCGGACAGCACATCTGCAAGAACAGAAAATATCCGTTCTCCTGCCACATCCGTCAAGAATCCGAGACTCCCCATATTGATCCCCAGGATAGGAATGCGGCTGTCTTCTATCCAGTGGGCAGCTCCCAGAAATGTTCCGTCACCGCCGAATGAGATAACACATGAAAGGTCGGAAGGAGGATTTGGAAAGGGGGAAGTCAGGTCGGAAATCGCAAGAATATCCTGCTCAATAATGACCTCGATTCCTCTCTTTCTCAGCCATTCGGATGCTTCTAAGGCAGCCCTTTCCGCTTCAGGCCTCTTTTTTACAACCAATCCGATTTTCTTCATCAAAACCTGATCCTTGTCGAGCCCTAAAGCCCTAACCATTACCGTTTTTTGCCCGTTTCTTACTCAAGAAGGGTCTGACCTGCGAGCGGTGACCCACCGCTCTTCTAAACCCCTCAGGCCTTGCCCTGGAATCCTATTGTTACGGATTCACCCTCCACGATCACAGGAACCTTTCTCCTGCCTCCGCTGAAGCGAAGCATATCTTCGAGTTTTTCCGGGTTTCTCAGTACGTCGAAGTAGTCAAACTCCCTGTTCATCTTCGCATACGCCTCACGTGCGGCCCGGGTAAACGGGCAACTATCCTTTCCAAAAATCAAAACTTGTTCGGGCATATCTTCCTCCATGGCCTTTATATTATGTATTTTAATAAACCTAATTTGAGCGATTAGCGATTAGCTTTGAAAAATCAAGGTATTACATTAATTCGAAGTTGCACCCAATAGGTGAAAGTTTGTAATAGCAAAACATTCTGTAATCATTAAACTAATCGCTAATCGCTCAACTTAGGTAAACATCTTCAATGGGGTGACTGCATCGACCTGATGGTCATAGAATCTCACAAAAGGAAGAAGGGTGTCAACAGATTTGCGGAATTTCTTGATGGGTCAGCAGTCGTGCAATTATTTGCGCATTATCTTGACATAACACCAATAATGGCATAAGGAATTTAGATCTGTGCCCTCGGGTAATTCCTGAGTGCTTGCCGGCCGCGATCGTCACGGCTGCAGGGCAAGGATATTTGCTTCTCTTCGGCCTTCAAGATACTTAGGGCTCGGCAAAAAATAACTTGGCATTTTTGCATCCCGACTTCACCATATCTTTAACCGATCTTCAATCGCAAAAGGCCTCGAAATAGCTCGCTATTCCTGCGGTTTTGCTCAATCAGATCGATTAAATCTACGGCAAATTCAGGCGCAAATTCTACCAGGTTATTTTTGACCGAGCCCTTAAGTGGACATCCATAAAACGGTTCCGAAAAAGTGAAACATAGCAAAAGACGGATTCTTCTTGTAGTGGTGATCCTTGTTGTTGTAGCAGGAGGGACCGTCGGCTATTATTTTCTGTCTGACAGAGACGGCTTTGAAGTCAGGCGGGAGACGTCTCCAGATAACGGCTCGGAAAGATATGAAAAAAAGATCACGCACCTCTATTTTTCGGATTCAGAAGAACGGTTTCTAAAAGCAGAAGAACGCATATTGCCGGTGTACGACACCATGTCTGAAAATGCCAGAGCCGCTGTAGAGGCCCTCATTAGCGGCCCTAACGGAAAGCTCTCCCGGACTATTCCGGAAGGTACTGTGCTCTTATCCATCTATCTTACGCCTGACAGGACAGCTTATGTTGACTTTGATGAGACGATTACGGAAAAACATCCGGGAGGCGCGGGTTCAGAACTGCTGACAGTATTTTCCATTGTAAATACCCTGACTCTGAATTTTCCGGAAATCGACAAGGTTAAGATACTCATCAGGGGGCGGGAACATAAGACCCTTGCCGGGCATGTTTTTCTTCAACAGTCTTTTGACGCCAATTTGCTGTTGATTAGATAAGGAACGGGGACGAAATAACTTTCCCAAGTAGGCGCATAGATTTGGGTCAAATTTGTTCGATCTCAAATCACAAAAGTTGAAGGAATAGCAGGCTATTTTGATGCTTTTGTGATTTGATAT
>MAXM01000272.1 GCA_001751015.1 Desulfobacterales bacterium C00003106 | reverse complement strand
GATCAGGTCTTTTATGATCGGAATCGAAGCCGGGTTCATGCTCAGCTGGTCCGTCTCCATGGCAAGAAAAAGATAGGCACACCAAGGATTGGAAGCAGCCTCGCCGCAGATGCTGACATCTTTGCTTTTTTCCTTGCACACGGAGACGATATCGACAATCGTGGAGATCACCGCGGGATGCAAGGGGTTGTACAGGGCCGCCACCTTCTCGTTGTTTCTGTCCACCGCCAATGTATACTGGATCAGGTCATTGGTGCCGACACTAACGAAGTCTACATGGCGAAGCAGCCGATCCAGGATCCTGACAGCCGCCGGGACCTCGATCATTATGCCGATCTTCATTTCCTTGTCAAACGGGATCTCCTTTTGTTCCAAAAGGGCCTTTTCCTCATCGAGAATCGCAATGCTCCTGCGAACCTCGCTCACAGAGGTAATCTCGATCATTATGCCGATATTTATTCCCTTGTCAAACGGGATCTCCTCTTGTTCCAAAAGGACCTTTTCCTCATCGAGAATCGCAATGATCCTGCGAACCTCGCTCACAGAGGTAATCATGGGGAAAAGTATCTTGATCTGCCCAAAAGCCGAGGTCTTTAATATCGCCCTTATCTGGTTCCTGAAGATATCATCCAGTTCAAGGGAGACACGGATCGATCTCCATCCAAGATACGGATTCTGCTCCCTGGGGTAATCGAGATACGACAGGAACTTGTCGCCGCCTACATCCAGCGTGCGGATGGTGACCGGCAGCCCTGACGCACCCTGAACAATCTTTTTATACAGCAAGAACTGCTCCTCTTCAGAAGGAAACTCTTTTCTTGCAAGAAAGGGGAACTCGGTTCTGTAAAGCCCGATATGGTCGGCCCCATATTTTTTGACCAGTTCCAAGTCTGACAAAAGCCCGATATTAGCGCCAAGCCTAATCTTGTAATCGTCTTTTGTTTCAGCCGCAAGTTCTCTCAGGGCGTCGAGCCTTTGGACCTGATTCGACTTCTCAGCCCTTAACCGGGCATACTCCTCAATAATTGTCTGGGGCGGTTTGCTGAAGACCAGACCGGATGTCCCGTCTAAAATCAAAAAATCGTTTTCATTTACGTTTTCTACGATATCCTTCACATTGATTACCATCGGTATTTCAAACGACCTGGCCAGAATCACCGCGTGAGATGTCTTCCCGCCCCTGGAAAGGACAATCCCTTTCAGATTCTTCTGTCTCAAACCAACAAGGTCCACCGGTGAAATATCAGAGGCAATCAAGACCGTCTCTTTCGTAAATTTTCTCGTTGGCTGCCCTTCGTGTCCAAGAAGGTTTCTCAGGATCCTCTTTCCTATGTCCTTTATATCAGAGCTTCTCTCCCTTAAATATGGATCGTCCATCCTGGAAAAAAGATCCATGTAGTCTAAGACAACCTTTTTCAGAGCATATTCAGCGCAATACCCCTGCGTGATTTGGGCTGTTATCTTATCCTTGAAAGCCCTGTCCTTAAGCGACATGAGATGTACGTCGAGGATCGCTTCGTCTTGGCCGGACAGGTCTTTCACGCGTTTGACAACAGCCCTGATCTCCTCTGCGGAACGACCAAAAGCGGTCTCAAGCCTCCTTGTTTCAGATTTCACGTCCCGGGTTTCGGCATACTCTATCTGATCAAATCCTATTGTCTCTCCCCAATAACGTGCATGACCCTCAGCAAAACCGGGTGACACCGGCACACCCCTTGACAGCCCTTTTTTCCCTTTTTTTATTATCTTCTTCCCTTTTGCTCGTAAAAGCCTTTTTTTTAGATCCCGCGCCTCTTCTTTCTCCTTTTCCAGATCTTCACGAAGGCCGGTGTATGCTACTGTCGCAGAGATCTGGCTCGCTATGGTTGTAAACAAACTGATATCGGATTTGGAGATGGCATCCTTTTTAACGGTTTGAACAACGAGTGCTCCAAGGACGTCCTGGTGATATACCAGAGGCACACCGAGAAAGGTCGTATAGAGGCCTTCGCCGCTTTCCTTGAAAAACCTGTATCTTGGATGAGCAGACGGATCCACAACAAAGACCGGCTTCATGTTTTCTAAAACAAGTCCTGTCAGACCTTCATTGATGCCCATGCGGATCTTTCCTACCGTTTCTTTCCGCAAGCCGACTGTTGCTCTCAAAACAAGATGGTTTTTTTCTTTATCCAAAAGATAGACGGAACATACGTCTGTGCTGAATTTGCCGGCAACGAGCACGACAATCCTGTTCAGCGCATCTTCAGGCCTACGCGAACCGGTTATGATCCTGCTGATCTCTTCAAGGACTGACATTTTGCCTTTTTGTGGTCTTTCAGTTTTCATGATTCGATTTTCCATTTTGTTCCAGAAAAGATGCAGATTCCATACCACAGGAATCGAGGAGGATATAGTTCTGTTTCGTGTCCTTGGTACAAATGTTTTCCCACATTTTTGTGAAAAGCGCATCTAATCATACCGTCCGGTAGGATTTCTTGTGCATGTTTTTTTGTAAAAGGACAGAAGGAGGTGGCCAGGGTTGCCTATTTCCACACGGTTGTCAAAAAAAGGCATGGGGTCACCCATTAAAAGGCAACTCAAGTCTACGTTTGACTCTTGATGAAGACAGATGGGTCAAACGTAGACTTGACCATGCCCCAGAAAGACGTGTGTTCACCCCGGGAGATATCCCATATGCCCTTGGAAGTCGCGTGCGACAAAATTGAATCGGCTCTGACCGTGTAGGAGAAGTCAGCAGAGGGCATATTAGCCAGTGAAACGAGCCGCGTGAATAGAAAAGCGGGGAGGTCTCACACTGGTGAAGGCCCGAACGGTGGCAACAGCCGAATGGTGGGGATAAATGGTAGTGGGTTATACTTAAATGTTGCGCGAAATCTGAT
>MAXM01000271.1 GCA_001751015.1 Desulfobacterales bacterium C00003106 | reverse complement strand
ATCCGGGAAATGCAAAGCAGTACCGATAGCGAGTGTTGCCTTATCGTCGCTGATCAGCTTGAGGTTTGCCCCAGATCTATTCGCCTGTTTGGGAAAGTTATTTTTGACCGAGCCCTTAGCGGAAGAGCATAAGGAATTGTAAAATGCATACAAAGATGCTTCTTTTAAGATTTGACAAAAACACTGTCGAAAAACCGATAGTCTGCCATCTTGTAAAGGATTTCGACCTGACCTTTAACATACTCAAGGCCACCATTCTCCCCAGAAAGGAGGGGATTATGGTAATGGAACTTGCAGGGGAGAGGAAGAGCTTCAGGAAAGGTGTTCAGTTCCTCAAGGATCACGGGGTGAGTGTCGAGACAATGGGGCAGGACATCAAGCGGAACAGAACAAAATGCTACCAGTGCGGCGCCTGCACTGCGGTCTGTCCCACCGGGGCGCTTTGGATCAAACGTCCCGAGATGGAGGTCATATTCGAGAAGAAAAAATGCATCGCCTGTGAACTTTGCGTCACCGCATGTCCCCCGCGCGCAATGGAGGTTCGCGTGATGGAAAAACTGGCGGAGTTGCGGTAGGCCATGAATTCCTTGACAGCCGTAGCTCTCAGCGGCGGCATTGACTCTCTCGTTGCATCCGTTCTGCTGAAAGAGGAAAAAAGAGATGTTATCGCCATTCATTTCAGGACAGGCATCAAAAGAGAGTCGTCTCATCTGAAGGACGAATCAATTCTCTTTGAAAACCGCATCAGGGCCGCAGCGGAAGTCATCGGCATTCCCTTGGTATTCATAGATGTTTCAGAGCAGTTCCGTTTCGATGTGGTGCGCTATTTTGTCTCAGAGTATGAGAATGGCCGCACACCAAACCCCTGCATGGTCTGCAACAGGCAGATCAAGTTCGGTAAGCTGTTGAACCGGGCTCGATTTCTTGGGGCGGACTGCCTTGCTACAGGACACTATGCAAGGGTCGTTTCTGCGGCCTGCGGAAGATCCCGGCTCTTGAAGGCGATTGACCCGAATAAGGATCAGTCGTATTTTCTTGCCCTTCTCGCCCAGGACCAGCTCAAATTCGCCTGTTTCCCGCTTGGGACTTACACTCGCGAAGAGGTGAGGCGTATCGCAGAAAGAGTCGGCATCATCCCTTTCGTAACAGAGGAGAGCCAGGAAGTCTGTTTTGTCGAAGGAAACGCATATCCCGCTTTCTTAAAAAAAGAGGGGATGACAGGACGTCCCGGTCCGATAATCGACCGGACCGGAAAGATGATCGGGACCCACAGGGGCCTTTGCTGTTACACGATCGGACAACGACGGGGAATCGGGATACCCGCCGCAGAACCGTACTACGTGATTCGTATTGATATAGCAGCCAACCGGCTTGTTGTGGGACGAAAACCGGAACTTCGTGCCGATGAGTGTGAGGTTAATGAGATCAACTGGATTGCTCTGCCGCCGGATCGTCCGGTCAGGGTCAGTACCCGTATCCGATACAGGCACAAAGAGGCGCCTTCCACCCTCTTCCCCGGAGACGATACAAAAAAAGCCATTATACGTTTTGATACCCCCCAGGAGGCCGTAACTCCCGGTCAGACCGCTGTTTTTTTCAAGGGGGAAGAGGTGCTGGGCGGGGGGTGGATCTTGTGAAAGAAGGGGCGGTTGAGATGAGACGACTTCAGATTACTACCCTTGGATGCAAGGTGAATCAGTACGAGTCTGCCTCGCTTGTGGAACAGATGAAGAGTTTCGGATGGAGACCGGTTCTCAAAGGTATGCCCTTCGACCTTTGCATAATAAATACCTGTACTGTCACGCAAAAGGCTTCCATGCAGTCCCGTCAGGCGGTTCGCAAGGCGATCAGATCGAATCCGCAGGCCGTTATTATCGTAACCGGCTGCTATGCCCAGACTGACCCGGACGAGATTGCCGCAATTTCCGGAGTGGACTATATTGCAGGTCATTCCAGAAAATTTTCCATTCCGAAAATCGCGGACAGCTTAGTGCATGGCGACTTGCCAAGGATCGACGTAGAGGATGTGAAGCGTCCCTTTCCCTTTCAGGATATGCCGCTTAACGATTTTGCGGGAAAGACACGGCCCTTTCTCAAGATACAGGATGGATGCGATGCTTTCTGTTCTTATTGCGTGGTTCCGTATGCCCGGGGAAGGAGCAGAAGCCTGCCTGCCAAAATCCTTTTGGAACGAGTAAAAAATATTTCAGACAGGGGTTACAAGGAACTGGTCCTTACCGGAATTCATCTGGCGAAGTACGGACTGGACCTTACGCCTTCCATGAATTTTCTGCACATCCTGAAGGAAATAGAGTCATTGGCAGGGGATTTGAGAATACGCATAAGTTCCATAGAACCGATGGAGGTGTCAGAAGGACTGATCGATTTTATTGCCCGTTCAGAAAAGGTCTGCCATCATCTCCATATACCTCTTCAGAACGGCGACGACAGGATCCTGAGACAGATGAACCGGAGGTATTCGTCCAAATCGTATAGAGAGTTAATAGAAAAGATTGTTGCGAAAGTCCCCGACATTGCTATTGGCGCGGACGTCCTGGCGGGTTTTCCCGGGGAGAGCGACCGGTCTTTTGAAAGAACAGCATCATTTGTCCGGCAACTGCCTGTTGCATATTTGCACGTATTCCCGTTTTCAAGACGCCGACAGACACGGGCACTGGGTCTCAGCGATCAGATCCCACCGGAAATCATCAAGAAACGGTGCGCTGTCCTGAGGGAAATAGATGAGGAGAAGCGAAAAAGGTTCTACACCCGTTTTATTGGGCAAAAGATGTCTGTCTTACTGGAAGAAACGCCGGATCGAAGGACCGGCAGGCTGAAGGGTTTGACCACAAACTACATACCGGTAATTATCGCGGATAACCGAGGCCACAAAAACAGACTGACTGCACTACGGCTCCTTCGGATTGAGGGAAAAAGAGTGGTGGGAGAGATTGATCAGGAATGCTCTTCTTTTTCGTAAAACACGATCCCGTCACCTCCCTTTTTCTTGCAGTCGTAAAGGGCCTTGTCTGTCTGCCGAATCAGATTGGTGACAATTGCGTCCACGTCTTTGCCAATACCTTCAAGTTCCGCGATTCCCACGCTCAATGAGGTCGGCTCAAAACCTCCGGCTTGATAGTTTTTGCAAAGCCGCTTCGCAATCCCTATGCACTGTTTGCTGCTTGCCTGGGGAACAATCAAGGCGAATTCATCTCCTCCGTAGCGGTAGCCAACGTCAACATTTTTTCGGGTAGACTTGGCAATTACCTTCTTGACGGCCATCAACACCGCATCTCCTTCCTGATGGCCATATTGGTCATTGTAGTTCTTGAATCTGTCTATGTCGAACAATAGCAGGAACAGAGCGTATTTCTGGCGTATCGCTCGTCCAACCTCCGTGTGTAGTCTTATGTCAAAGCTCCTTCTGTTGTTCATGTTGGTGAGTCCGTCCTTCATGGAAAGCTCGGTCAACTTTTCTTTGAAGGTCCGCTCACGTATAATCCGGTTCAGCTTTGCCTGCAATTCATTTATATGAAAAGGCTTTGTAATGAAATCGGAAGCGCCTATTTCAATCAGGTCTGTATATTGATATTTGTTATTGTAGGCTGTAATGGCAATCGAATCAAGCTCCGGATATTCCTTTGTGATCTCGCGTATAAGGTCCATCCCATTCATTCTCGGCATTTCAAGATCGGTAATGACGATAGAAAAAGAGGTCTGTTTAAGCTTTTCGAGGGCCTCCAGACCATCTTGCGCAACATCACAGTCGTAACCGGATTCTGTTATCATTTCTGATAACACGCTCAGAACGCCTGGTTCGTCATCTACGCACAATATGTTCTGTCGTTCCATAAGCCCCAAACCTTTCTTGTCCGAAGTTTTTGAAAAGTTGCAGACAACGGCTTCGCAAAAAGCCCCAAAGACCTCTCATCTCAGACAGTGGCGAAGAATCCTGCTGAGAACAGAGAAGTCTTGTGTGAGTTTTGTACGCTTCAAGATCTGATTATCCTTGGAGCACTATTATTTTGAGAGTATTAGCAGAAAACCATCCGAAATGACTCGTTCAACAGAGTCGAGTTCCTGCGAGAGCATCACACAATGATGGAATGTCAAGTTGATCCTGCGCGAATTACAGAACATGATCATACATTTTTTATGTATAACATATTAGAAAGAGTTCCAAAACCTTTTTTTGTCAGTAGCAGCAACAAAAACTGATAGGAACGGGGACGAAATAACTTTCCCAAGTAGGCGCATAGATT
>MAXM01000270.1 GCA_001751015.1 Desulfobacterales bacterium C00003106 | reverse complement strand
ACGCAGGAATTAAACCTGTCCTAAGGGCTCGGTCAAAAATAACTTGGTAGAATTTGCGCCTGAATTTGCCGTAGATTTAATCGATCTGATTGAGCAAAACCGCAGGAATAGCGAGCTATTTCGAGGACTTTTGCGATTGAAGATCGGTTAAAGATATGGTGAAGTCGGGATGCAAAAATGCCAAGTTATTTTTTGCCGAGCCCTTAGGGCACTCAGGTTCAAGTTTGCCTTGCTCAATATCTTCACCTTTCTATGCATCTTGGATCTGTTTAAATATTTTATAGTCCCTTTGCAAGATTGTCAAACAAATTTTCCGGCGAATCATACACGTCAGCCTGATATAAGAAAGTTGAAAAATTGCTTAACCCAATGCCCTGATCTGTGGTATGCTTTATTGTAAAGGTCTTGCTCGAAAACTGCCTGCCTTCTTCAAAGAAAGCCCTTAACCGGTTTTCCGGATTCAATTATTGTGAAACCATACTATATTATTTTTTCAGATTTGGACGGAACGCTTCTTGACCATGAGACATACAAACATGCAGAGGCCACTGAGGCCATGGACCTTGTAAAAGAAAGAGAAATCCCCCTCATCCTCTGTTCCAGCAAGACAAGAGCGGAGATAGAAGAATGCAGAAAAACTCTTGCACTCAGAGACCCGTTTATTTCTGAAAACGGCGCTGCCATTTTTTTCAAAAAAGGATCTCTCGATGTAATGGATGTGCCCTTTGTGGAGTATGGGGGCTACGGCGTCATAGAACTTGGCATACCGTACAGCACGATCAAGTCGTGCTTTGCAGAAATCAAGGCCGAAACCCATCTTCAACTCCTTGGCTTCTCTGAAATGTCCTTAGCACAGGTCGTTGAGCATACCGGATTGACTGTTAAGGAGGCGGAACTGGCGCGTGCGCGGGACTACTCCGAACCATTTCTCTTCATGGAACAACAGACCAGCCTTAAACGGCTGAAGAAATCTGCCTGCAGAAAAGGCCTCAACATAACCAGAGGCGGCAGGTTCTATCATTTGACAGGAGATAACGACAAGGGAAAGGCCGTAAGCATACTTAAGAAGTTATATGAACAGAAGGCAAGGCCCCTGATATCAATAGGCCTGGGCGACAGCCTCAACGATTTTCCCATGTTGGAAAATGTGGAAATGCCTGTCCTTGTCAAGAAAAAAACAGGCAAATACGAACCATGGACCGGCCGCAAAGAGATCCTCTATGCGCCCGACATAGGCCCAAAAGGCTGGAACAGGGCCGTGCTTGATATTCTTCGGCATCGACGCACAGCAGTTTAACTTGACTCAGAGACATCTTTATGGTCATGTCGGATGTGGAAAAGTTGCCGGAGGTCTCGGACCCATGCACTTGAGGATATTCCTCTCCAAAAATAAAGGGGGTAAAATAAAATTATGGGGTTGTTGTCATCTACGGTTTCTATCACGCGTTACAGAGTTGAGGGTAAGATCGAAAGCCCGGTTGCTGAAACAGCGGGTAAGTGCCTTGAGAAGTATGCGATCACAGAGATAGATGATGCTGTCTCAGACAAGAGCATAGGCTGGACATCATTTGACAGCCCATTTAGTCCCGATTTTGCAGGTTCGCCTTTTCTTATCGACCCTTATTTTGTCTTTTCACTGAGAATAGACAAAAAGACCGTACCCCCCGCGCTTATAAAGAAACACTGCGCCATTGAAACAGCGAGACGGCTTGCTGGGACCGGACGAAAATATCTGGCACGCGACGAAAAAAAGATGCTGAAGGAAAGTGTCATAAGTGCTCTGACTTTGCGTATCCCTGCGACTCCCAAGGTATATGATCTAATATGGAATTATGAAGATTGTCTCCTTTGGTTTTTCTCGACTCTTAAATCAGCCAATGACGAATTGGAGACATTGTTCTTTGAATCGTTTCAGATTCCGCTCATAAGTCTCTTTCCGTACACCACCGCTGATCTCGTGATGGGCCTTTCTACCGCACAACGTGATATCCTGATGGGACTTTCTGCTACAAACTTCACGGAGTAAACTATGCTTGATGTTGCCGTTTCTTACAATCGTTACAAGTTCTTGGGCTATGAGTACCTGACGTGGTTGTGGTTTGTTATCGACAAAGACCAGGATGAGATAGCAAAACTGGAGCAGGAAGGCGTATTACTGCAGATCGGCAATCGTATTGTCATTGTGAACAGGCAAAACGATGCGGTGGAAACCATTACCATAAAGGGCGACGATGCAGGTCTTGAAGAGGGCATTCTGGCGCTGAGGAAAGGCGCTGTCGTAACGGAGCTGAATCTTTCTTACAGGACAGGTGATCAGGAATGGCGTTTTACTGTTAAGGCGGAATCTCTGGACATGATGGGGCTTAAGTGCCCCGAAACAGGATCTGTGAAGTCGAAAGAGGATTTGGAGGGGGCCGTGCTTGAAAAGATATACCTTTATGACAACGCCGTCCAGTTGATCGACAAACTTTTCAAGCAATTCATAATACTGCGGATTTCAGGGGAATGGGACAAAAAGGTTGTTCCCCTCATGAGACAATGGATTCTCAATACGTCTTAATTTTCATATCTTTAATCTTGTAAAGAAGGGCTCTGTAGCTGATCTTCAGAATCTTTGCCGTCTTTTTTCTGTTCCAGTTGTTTTCATCGAGGACTCTTTTGATTACCTTACTCTCAACGGCATAGACGGCTTTGTCCCTGATCTCTTTCAGGGAGGTGAAGTCGTCGGCATCCGGAACGTCTGTTGCAGCCGGAGCAATATCCGTAGAAGCCTTTGCTTCAACCTGCAAACTCGCTTCCCCTTCCCGTTGCTTGTTTATCTGTGCCCGAAATTCTTCTTCAAATTCCTCTGTGTTGCCGAGTATGGTCAGACGCTTTATGTAGTTTTCGAGCTGGCGGATATTCCCGGGCCAATGATATTGATAGAAAAGATCGACCAGGTGAGAATCTATCCTGAAGTCAGGAAGCTCGTATTCTTTCTGTTGCTCTTTTACAAGATGATCAATCAGCAACCCTATGTCTTCCTTGTGCTCCCGCAGCGGAGGAACTTGAATCTGTATAATATTGATCCTGTAATAAAGATCTTCCCTGAAATTGCCGGCTATCAGGTCGGCTTTCAGATTGCGATTGGTGGCGGTAACTACCCTTGCCTTTACCTCAATGTCTTTATGACCCCCTACCCTTGGAAAGTTCCTGTCCTGCAAAACCTGTAACAGTTTGGCCTGAACAGAAAGTGCGATCTCTCCTATTTCGTCAAGAAAGATCGTTCCTTCACCTGACTGTTCAAACTTCCCTATTGTCTGGCGGTCTGCGCCGGTGAATGCCCCTCTCTCGTAACCGAACAACTCGCTTTCTATCAGTTGCGTCGGCAATGCAGCACAGTTTACCTTGACAAACGGCCTATTCCTCCTTTTGGAATAATAGTGAAGGGAACGGGCAACCAGCTCTTTTCCGACACCGCTCTCACCGCAGATGAGCACATTCAGATCTATCTCCGCCAACCTCCTGATCAATTCCCTGACCTTCTGGATCGGCTTGCTCTCTCCCAAAATTATGGGTTCCGGGAAGGACATAGGCATACTATATTCCTGACTCTTTCAAAAAACCTCGCTTATGACAAGATCCTCTATTTGCACAGATTACCTATGGCTTCCCCTAATTCCTTGAACTCGAAAGGCTTACGCAATACGTAATCGGCATGTTCCTGTTCCGCCAGTTTCTCCGGAGAATAACCATACCCGGTAATGCAGATAATGGGCATATCAATAAACTTCGCCCTGGCCATCTTGATAAGCCCTATACCGCTCACATATGGCAGAACAACGTCCACCACGATCAGATCAAAGCTCTCCTTCTCGATCTTTTCCATTCCCTGAAGCCCGTCTGCGGCCTTTAATACAAGATAGCCTGATTCTACCAGAAACTCGTTCAGTATTTCCCGAAGGACATCATCATCCTCTATCAGAAGTATAGTATGCTTAGGCATTTTTACGATCCGTATTTGTGGTCTTGTTGCAAGGCAATCATCATTAACAATTAATTGCACAACACAAGCAGAAAAATCAAGACAAATGACAAGTAACTGTGAAATCAAGTTCCATTATAGTGAAAGGCTTGGCTTTGTTCTGCATATTTTTGTGCCAAGTTATCCGGATTGTGATATGTTATATAATGCTATCCGGGTGTAGTTGCGACAATTATTTTCGTCTTTCATGTCTTACCTGGGTTGAGCGGTTCAGCGTTCACGGTTCCAGGTTGAAACGACCTAACTGGTTGTCAGCAAAAGAAAAACAAGTTGATAGGCACTAAAG
>MAXM01000269.1 GCA_001751015.1 Desulfobacterales bacterium C00003106 | reverse complement strand
ATTGTTTTCAGTTCCGGACAACGCCTTTGTGAAGGAAGCTGTCAGGACCGCCCAGCTCCAACTACCGGTTTTGGTGGCTTTTTTGCTTGCAAAAAGCCACAAAAAACAGTAGTCGTAATCATCATACATGCATTCGTCTTTTTTGAATCCTGACGGTTGCACAACAAATCCAAATAGTTGCCCCAAGTCTTTGAGAAGTCCTATAAAAAGACCGGATCAATCAAACAGGGAAACACCGGCTCAGGAGGACAGGATAACGTAAAATGAGGAGGAAAATATGAAATGGGTCTTGTTCGGTATTGGTCTGCTCTGGATCATGGGTGGAACAGTTCTTCTTTTCAATACGGAGATAGTCAGAAAGAACTTTTTTCAGAAAATGAGGCAGATCAACCCCAAGAAACTGAGCCCTTGCCCCATGATCTTTGGCTTGCTGCTGGCACTGTCGGCCACGGCAAGCTCTCATAAGATTGTGATATATGTCCTTGCCGGAATGGGGCTTGCGAAAGGTATTTTCTTTCTGGCGATGCCGGAAGTCAAGGCCAGGAAATGGACGGATTGGTCCTTGTCTTTTAGCGACAAGACATACATGGGATTGGGAGTCCTGCTTGCAATCCTCGGTATTTACGTATTAGGAACGATGATTGTGGAGACGCCGGCCATTGTAGCATAAGAACGGGCCCTACCCTCTTTTTTGATATTCACGCGCCATATCACGCGCTTCGTCGCGTTTCCGGATTGCCTGGCGTTTATCGTATTTTCTCTTCCCTTTTGCCAGAGCGATTTGGACCTTTGCCTTTCCGTTTCTAAAGTATATCTTGATCGGAATTAGCGCAAACCCCCGCTCAGCGACCTTGACTGTCAGACGTTTGATCTCGCGCTTGTGCAGGAGGAGTTTTCTTTCTCTGAGCGGCTCATGGTTTCCGAAGTGGGCATGCGAATAGGAACTGATGTGTGCGTTACACAGGTAGATCTCCCCATTCTTTGGCTTGGCGTAGCTCTCTTTCAGGTTTGCCCGCCCTGCCCTCAGAGATTTTACCTCGGTGCCGGTGAGGACGATTCCGGCCTCTGTAGCGTCTGACAGGAAATAATCGTGCCGTGCCTTTCGATTCTGGCAAACAATCTTTATTGAATCGTGTTCTTCCGGTCCCATTATTTCAGCCCTGGTTCATAGGAGGCCATATTCTGAATCTTTTCTCCGAATTCCTCCTCAACGATATTCAGGATCTCCCGGACAGTTCTCTTCTTCATAACTTCTTCCAGAAAGGACCTGCAATCTTCCAGCGAAATCGCTCGGATCATCCTCTTAATCTCGGGTATTGATATCGGATTCATACTCAGCTCGTCTATGCCCATTGGCAAGAGAATCGGTACGTGGAAGGGGCTGCACGCCATCTCCCCGCATATACTGACCTTGATCCCTGCCGCTCTGGCAGCCTCGGCCACACTTTTGATCATTCGAAGGATGGCCGGATGAAGCGGCTGATACATGTCAGCCACATGCTCATTTCCGCGATCAATAGCAATGGAGTATTGTATCAGGTCGTTTGTCCCGATACTGAAAAAATCAACCTCTTCCGCCAACACATCGGCCAATACAACAGCGGAAGGCACTTCCACCATGATACCGACTTTGATGTCTTTTTTGAAGACCACGCCCTCTTTGTCCAAGGACTCGCACACATCCGTCAGTATCCGCCTTGCCGCAATAATCTCGGCCATACCCGATATCATTGGTATCATCAGCCGGACATCTCCGTAGACAGCCGCCCGCAATATGGCGGCAAGCTGTGTCTTGAAAATCCCGGTCTCTTTCATGCAAAACCGTATCGCCCTCAGTCCGAGGGCGGGATTCACTTCACGACTCCACTTGAGGTCGGACCCGATCTTGTCCGCTCCGATGTCAAGCGTGCGTATGGTCACGGGCCTACCCTTCATGATCTCCGCTACTTCACGGTAGCTCTCAAAAAGTTCCTCCTCTGTGGGGAGTCCCTTCTTGTTCAGGTAAAGGTATTCCGTCCTGTAAAGACCTATACCGTCTCCGCCATGGTCGATCGCAGACACAACCTCCTGGGCCATCTCGATATTGGCCATGACCCGGATATGATGACCGTCAAGGGTTTCGGCGGGGAGGTGGCTGCTCCGGGCCACCATCGCCTCATAAGCCTCAAAGCGCTCTTTTTCCGAATGGCAGCGGGTCACGGTCTCTTCGTCCGGATCGACGATGACCATACCTTTTGTTCCGTCTATGATGAGAATGTCACCGGTATGGATCCGGCGTGTGGCATCTTCCAGTCCCAGGACCGCGGGTATTTCCAGAGAACGGGCAATAATCGCCGTATGTGAGGTCCTCCCTCCCAGGTCGGTGATGAATCCCATTACCTTTTCTAACTGGATCTGTGTGGCATCCGCCGGAGAAAGGTCGTGAGCTACCAGGATAACCCGCTTGTTTATCGCAGAGATATCATCTTCCTCCTGGCCGGTAAGGTTCCTCAATATCCGTTCTGAAACATGAACTATGTCATTGATCCGCTCCTTTATGTAAGGAGCGGATATCTTACTAAAAACCTCTCTAACATCATCAACCGATTTCTGGAGCGCCCATTCTGAATTTATCTGCTCCTTTTCGATCCGGGCAATGGTGCTTTCGTATATTTTCTTGTCGGCCAGCAGCATCAACTGGGCATCAAGGATGTATGTGTTTTCCCGGTATTCCTCCGGCAGACCTTCCATGATTCTTGCAAGTTCTTGTTTTGATTCGGTAACGGCATTCCTGAAACGCTTCACCTCGCTCTCGACACGCCCCGGTCTAATCCGATACTTGTCGACAATATCCACTTTTCCTTTTTCAACAAAGTATGCCTTGCCGATTGCAATGCCGGGCGACCCCCCAATCCCTTTTAGAATGATGTTTTTTGATGCTTCGTGCAACACGTTATTCCGGTTCTCCAAATTTGTTCTTGATCAAACGCTCGATCGACTCAACTACGTCTTTGTCTTCAGCCATGGCCGCCCTCACCGTAACAGTGCATCCCATGGGACAGTTCAGCGTCAGGATGTCCAGAACGCTTCCGGCGTCCACGGATATTCCATCTTTTTCAATAAACACCTGACCCTTAGCCTTTTCAGCCAGCCTGACAATCCGAGCTGCAGCACGGGCATGCATTCCCAGTTGATTATCAATAGTCATGCTCCTTGTCAGGTCTGCTTGGACGTTATTGTTGCTCTTTTTCACATACTATCCTGTCTTCACCGGGCGACAGCATTTCGTCTCCGCAGATTGAAATCCTCAGGTTGTGCTGTTGTTCAATGTCAAGCAGTTCCTTTCTCTTCTTGTTCAAAAGATACTCGGCCACATTAACCGGTATGCTTCCGTTGACTTTGCCGTTTTTCCCTTTTATGGCAGCGGAACGGAGTTTTCTCAAAAAGGCCAACGCGAGCGTCTCAACAGAGGGAATCATCCCCCTTCCATGACAGAAACTACAGGGAATGTACGTCCCGTATTCAATGGGAGGCCGCACCCGCTGCCGTGACATCTCCATCAGGCCAAACTTGGTAAGCCTTCCCAGGCTGATGCGGGCCTTATCTTCTTTTGTGTTGGTCTTCAATGCCTTTTCAACGGCCGCCTTGTGCTTTTTGTCACGCATATCGATAAAGTCAATAACAATAAGCCCCCCAAGATCACGCAACCGAAGCTGACGGGCAACCTCCTCGGCCGCCTCGAGATTTGTCTTGAACGCGGTCGACTCGATCGATTTCTCTCTCGTTGCCTTGCCCGAGTTTACATCTATCGCCACCAGTGCCTCTGTGCAGTCAATTACAATAGAGCCTCCGGATTTCAGGGAAACCCGCCTCGCAAACACAGCCGCAATCTGATCTTCGAGCTGATATTTTGTGAATAAGGGTTTTTGACCCTTGTACAGTTTCACAGTATCGACCTGGCGTGGCGCTATCGCCTTCATGAACTGCTTGACATCCTGAAAGACTATCTTGTCATCTACCAGTATTTCCTTTACATCGGCTGTGAATCGGTCGCGAATAGAACGGATAACCAGATTTCTCTCCTTATAAAGAAGGTCCGGCGCCTGTTTGGATATCCCAAGTTTGTTGATAGTCTGCCACAGTCGAAGAAGATATTGAAGATCACGTGAGAGCGCGGTCTTTGTCTGCTTCTCACCAACCGTGCGCACAATGACTCCGAATCCCTGGGGAATTTTCAGTGCTCCTACAACCTCTTTCAATCGTTTCCGTTCTTTCTCATCTTCTATTTTTCGGGATATCCCTATAGTGGCGCTCCCGGGCATCAGAACAACATAACGTCCTGCAAGAGAGATCAATGTGGTCAGCATCGCTCCCTTGTTTCCGGTCTCTTCCTTGGTAACCTGAAGAAGCAATTCCTGGCCGCTTTTAACGGCCTGCTGAATCGATAGTCTTCTCTCCTTATCAACGGCAATATTGTCCTGGTAGTAATCCTGATGAATCTCATTCCGCTGAAGAAAGCCGTGTCTCGAAGCGCCATAGTCCACAAAAGCGGCCTGAAGAGAGGGCTCGACCCTTGCCACAATACCCTTGTAAATATTCCCTCTCGTATTTTCCCGCGCCGCCGTCTCTATGGTGAAATCTTCCAGGCGACCGTTCTTAACCGTTGCAATTCTGCATTCTTCAGGA
>MAXM01000268.1 GCA_001751015.1 Desulfobacterales bacterium C00003106 | reverse complement strand
CTAATGGGAATTGATCCAGTCGCATATAGGCTTCCATACCATCTTTTCCGCCGACGGGCTGGCAAAGAGAGGATCAATGTGTCCGATTTCTCCTGCCCTGTCTCTCTGACGACAGCACACTTTGTCGCCAAGCCAGACGTGACCCATGAGGGGCCACACATCCATAATGTTTACCCGGGCATCGCAGTTAATGTCTGCTGCCCAGTCATTACAGACTGGTTGTCCACTGCAGACATGATATATGAGTTTCTTGACATCCGAGATATTCACCTTGCCATCGCAGTTGACATCACCGCACAACCTTCTGACCAGCAGGGAAGTCGTATCCGTGCTTCCGAGCAGATCTAACGTGTATTCGCCATATTCGCCAAATCCACCTGCCACCCCGACATAGCACACCGGGATTTTTATTTCTGCGAGATGACCGTCATAAGGCGTATCAATCCCGCACCGAATTGCTTCCCCATCTATTTGTTCGCCAAGGCTTTGGAAACTTGGCACAGCAAAGGCGAAATCGAACATGTAGTCGATGTCCGTAAACTGCAGTCCTGTTGGGAGGCGTCCATATTCATCGAAGTTCCCTGCGCAGAAATGGTAGGACGGGACAGGCGGGGGCATCGCCTCAGGGCATGTAAGATAAGTTGCAGACAGGCAGAACAAGGCAGCCTGCATGTTTGTAAATCCGTCCATGACTGGAGATGGCTGGTCCGGCTCTGTTGCTGCCAGAAAAGCTATGCCCTTAAGATCTGCAGCCTCACGAGTGTGGTAGATCCCCGAGTCGTATAACGCTTTCAGCGTAAGGTAACTCTGATATGCGTTTTCGATCAATTCTGTTTGGTCGGGATCGAGCTTGTACACCCAGTCTATGAGAATTATTCCTCTCAGATCCGGTTTCTCCCACAGCGTCCCTTCCGGGTCGGCATTTGCCGCTTCGTCGTTAGCGTATGCATATGCAAACGCAGCGCCCCTGCTGTGGCCGAGCATGAATATTCTGCCGAAGCCATTGCCAGTCACCCATCTCGCCAGCCTGGCAAGCTTCACGCCGAGTTTCAGATCCCGCAAATGCAATGCCGTATCCCAGCCCTCCATAAATGAGAAATCTTCGGTCTCACCCGGCACAAATGTCCACCTGCGGTCCACGCCCCATACATCTATATCGTTTTTCGCCAGATAGATCGCAAGGCTATAGTCGTCCGGCACTTTGTCAGATAGTGTGCTCATCAGGAACTCGCTGTTAAATGCCGATGAGTCGCCGTGAACCATCATTACCGCCCTGTCTGCAGTTATCGGATGCCAGGGACTTTGTTCCTTCACAACTCTGTAGATTCCGATCTTATCAAATCTACCTTCACCCACCTTGAGTATGCACGAGTACTTGTAGATGTTTCCAATCAACTTTGTTCTGTTCAGAGAAATCACATCCACTGAAACCCCTGAAAGACTCGACAGGTAGCGGCAAAGTCGTTGATATGCGTTCACATCGCAAACACCGCGTGTACGTGCCGTAACTGATCCGGTATCCGGAGCGAAACAGACCAACAGGAGAACCATGAAAACCGCAATCCGAATAATCGACCTTTTTTCTATCATTGTTTCCTCCTCCCGTTCCTAATGGTTCGCAAAATAATAACGCGCCATTTTCGCATCCAGGCTTCATCATATCCTCGCAGGGCTTGAGGAGGAAGTTTCCAACGTCTTAAAAAAGAGGTCAAAAGGCTGATCCGGAACAATGGGAAGACATCGCTTCACCAAGAGTTCCCTCCTTGCAGGGAGAAGAGATTACTATTCAGCGACTTTATGGGCGAGCCCTATGTCAGCCTGTATTTGCCTGATTGTCTCTATCGGGTCATCAGAGTTTCTTATTGGGCGACCGACAACAACGTAATCGGCGCCATTGGCGAATGCTTCTTTTGCAGTAGCAATACGTTTTTGGTCGTCTGAACCTATAATGTCTCTATTGATGCCCGGGCGAATGCCGGGCGTGACAATCACAAAATTCGAGCCAAGTTCTTGTCTGAGAGCAGGGGCTTCTCTCGCGGATGAAACAACCCCGTCACATCCCAGATTTATTGCTTTTCTGGCACGAATCAGGACCAGATCTTCAACCGTGCCGGTGAAGCCCATTTCTTTCATATCTGTTTCGTCAAAACTGGTAAGTACCGTGACGGCAAGAATCTTCAGTTCGTTTTTTTTCTTTACCGCAGCTTCAATGATGGGATCATTCCCATGTATGGTTGCGAACGTAACACCCCTGTTTTTAAGCTGCTGGACGGCAAGATATACTGTTTCCGGAATGTCAAAAAATTTCAGGTCCACCATCACCTTGTTGTCCCGTTTAGCGATCTCTTCAATGACATTCCACCAGCCCGCAAGAAAAAGCTGAAGTCCCACTTTGAAGAACTTGACATGCCCGTCCAGTTTGTTTACCCACGACAAGGCTTCTCCAGGATCGGAGAAGTCCAGCGCAAATATTATTCGTTCATTTAATGGAATATTCTTTACATCCGGCATAATATTTTCTTTAATCATAAACTCAACACGTTACCCATTGGGGATTGGAAAAATCGGAGTTTTTGCAAGACTGTCTGTTTTTGTTGATGAACCGAGCTCAAATACCTCCAAATCGCTAAAAGCCACATCTGACTTAGGGCTCGACAAAAAATAACTTAGCATTTTTGGGCATCCTTCACGACAAGTCAAAAGTAGTTTACACTTTTAGGGGTAATATAGCTCAAAA
>MAXM01000267.1:14614-14815 GCA_001751015.1 Desulfobacterales bacterium C00003106 | reverse complement strand
ACTTCTCAATTAACCATAGATCGGCAAAGATGAAATAAATTCTATCTTTGCCGATCTGTTTTTTGACCCAAATCTATGCGCCTACTTGGGGAAGTTATTCCGTCCCCGTTCCTTACGAACTTATTTCTACATATTTTTTTGAAAGTTTGAAGGATCATACACGTCCTGTCAGAGAGACGTCGCAGGCCCGGCAAAGGAAAG
>MAXM01000267.1:13995-14552 GCA_001751015.1 Desulfobacterales bacterium C00003106 | reverse complement strand
TCTCTGTCGTGTCCGATCTCAAATCCGGCAAGCACCGGTATCTCTCTGTCTGCAAGGTTATCTACTATGATATCGTAGATGGTTTGGAGGTCGCCGCACTCCACAAATGAACCCACGATCACTCCTGCTATATCCTGGAGGCGTCCGCCGAGTCGGAGATGACAGAGCATGCGGTCGATCCGGTACGGGGCTTCTCCGCAGTCTTCGAGAAGAAGGAGCGCCCCCTTGAGATCAGGTTCATATGGCGTGCCTGTGAGGTGGCAGATATTGGTCAGGTTACCCCCGAGCACCGGGCCTTTTGCATATCCCGGACACAGGACAACGGGCTTCGAGGGCGATAGTACTATCGGCTGGTCTGAGGTTAGGGCGCGTACGAGGGAATCCTTTGTCCTGCGTGAACCTTGCCCGAATGTGGTCACTAACGGACCATGGAATGTGACTATGCCGGATCTTTGATAAAAAGCAACAAGGAGCACCGTGATATCGCTGAATCCAACAATGATTTTCGGGTCGGCTGCAAGCTCGTCAAAATCGAGAAGAGAAAGAATCCTGGCAGA
>MAXM01000267.1:11568-13943 GCA_001751015.1 Desulfobacterales bacterium C00003106 | reverse complement strand
GGTCAGGAGTTCCGCCCGGTGTTCGTCTCTGCCTGCGAGATAGCCCTTCTGCTCAAACAGGCCGTCCGGGATCTTTACGTTGAAACCGATCGTCTCAAGAAGATCCACGCCCCGGTCAAAAAAATCGCGTTTATGTTCGAATGGCCCGGCTGGCGCGACGAGGCTTACAGTGTCTCCGGGTTTAAGCCGAGGCGGCCTTATTATTCTCTCTTTTTTCATGGATGATCCGGAGACCTTCAAGCGTGAGGTCCGGCTCGACACTGTCGATCGTCTCTGCTACACCGGAAATCAGAGAAGCAAAGCCTCCTGTGGCGACGACCTTCGGAGAGGTCTCCATCTCCCTTGCCGTGCGCCGGACAATCCCGTCCACGAGGCCCGCATATCCGTAGATGATCCCGGCGTTCATGGCGTCTGAAGTATTCTTTGCTATGGCCCGGTCGGGCAGGGAAAACTCCCGGATTTCCGGAAGCTGAGATGTTCGGCGATAAAGGGCTTCAGCCGCGATCCTGATGCCCGGGCTGATTGATCCCCCGAGATAGGCGCCATCTTTTGATATAACGTCAAAGGTGGTTGCGGTGCCGAAATCGATTACGATAAGGCTTGACCGGTATTTGGAAAAGGCCGCAACCGCATTCACAATCCGATCCGCTCCTATTGAATGCGGGTTGTCAACAAGAAGCTGCATGTTCAATGCGGATGTTTCATCCACCCGCAAAAAAGACCTGCATAGATATTTCCGGCAGAACTCCTCAAAAGAAACCCCGATAGACGGGACAACACAAGAGATAATAACGCCGGTGACATCCTTGTATGCAAACCCGGACCCGGAGAATAGGTTGCTGCAAAAAAGATGTATCTCATCACACGTCATCCCTCTTTGGGACCGCATCCTCCATTTGCCGCAAAGACGTCCCCGGTCAAAGAGACCTGTGACGGTATTGGTATTTCCTATGTCAACAGCAAGAAGCATGGATTTGACTCAAACCAGTCTCTTTCCGAACTCCTCTGCGAGTTCCTCCGCAAATCCCTTGATCTTGTCTTGGTCAGTCCCCTCCAGCATGATCCTTACGAGAGGTTCCGTGCCGGAATAGCGGATAAGGACCCTCCCGGAATCTCCGAGTTCTTTTTCAATCTTCTTTATCTTTGAAACAAGCTCAGGCACCTGGGTGAAATCCTTTTTCTCTTTGACCTCCACGTTGAGAAGTATCTGCGGGTAGACATCCATGACCGATGCAAGCTCCGAAAGCCTCTTATCCTTTTTCTTCATTACGCTCACGAGCTGAAGAGCGCTCAGGATTCCGTCACCCGTAGTATTGTAGTCCAGGAAGATAATGTGGCCGGACTGCTCTCCTCCAAGGTTGTAGCCTTTTTCAGTCATCTTTTCCACTACATACCTGTCCCCCACATCGGTCCTGACGAGTCTGCCTCCCATTTTTTGCATTGCAACCTCAAGTCCCAGGTTACTCATCACTGTCGCAACGAGAGTACGTTCATTCAGACGATCTTCTTCAATCATGGACTTCGCGCAAATCGCCATAATACGATCCCCGTCAACAACAGCGCCGTTTTCGTCTGCAAATATGACCCTGTCCGCATCTCCGTCCAGGGCCAGTCCTATGTCGGCCCCGTGTTCCAAAACCATGCTGCTGACCAATTCCGGATGCAGCGCTCCGCATCCGCTGTTGATGTTTTCACCGTCAGGGCTTATCCCTGTAAGGATCACTTCCGCGCCCAATTCACTGAACACGGCAGGCGCGACCTTGTATGCAGATCCATTCGCGCAATCAATCGCTATCTTAAGACCATCCAGCGTCTGTTTTATGGGAAAGGTGTTTTTTAGAAAGACAATATAGCGTCCCATTGCATCATCGATTCTGTATGCCTTGCCCACTTCTTCCGCTGTGGGACGCAGGGAATCAATACTCTTGGAAGAGAGCAGTTGCTCGATTTTCTCCTCAACCGAGTCAGGGAGCTTGAATCCATATCTTGAAAACAACTTGATTCCATTGTCCTGAAAAGGATTATGAGACGCCGAAATAACAACACCTGCATCGGCGCGCATACTCGACGTGATAAAGGCGATCCCCGGAGTGGGAAGCGGGCCGACCAAAAGCACATCCAGACCCATGGAACATATCCCGGCGGCAATGGCGTTTTCGATCATATAGCCGGAAAGACGCGTGTCTTTCCCTATGACGATCTTATGTCGTTTCTTTCCGTTCTTAAAGACATAGGCAGCCCCGCGCCCGATCTGCACGGCCATCTCAACGGTCATCGGATAGACATTCGCTACCCCCCGAATCCCATCCGTTCCAAACAACTTGCGCATTATTCCCCCGTGTTTTCTTGTTGTCTTTGTAAGGAACGGGGACGAA
>MAXM01000267.1:9554-11463 GCA_001751015.1 Desulfobacterales bacterium C00003106 | reverse complement strand
GTTATTCCATCCCCGTTCCTAATGGACTTCTTGAGAAGTCATTTATCTCTATCGTAAACACCTCGGGTTTGGCATCTAGCAGAAAGGCGTCGAGCGGAAGACTGATCACGCATTTCCTTATGTATATGCCGGGGCCAAGCCCTTTCAGATCCGTGTAGGCCCGGGGTTCTCCACTGGTTTGAGCCAGTTCCTCCATAGTCCTCACCGGTCCCTCAACGCGGATATTGATACCGGAAGGGGTTATCGCGAATGGATAATGCGTATTTCTCCCTTCTATGGGCACATGGAAATCCATTAAGAGCTTCTTTTCTTCTACAACAACCTCTACGTCAACCAGTCCGGAGCCGGCCGGCCGGATACTGAGCCCCGGCCGCAACGCAAGAGCAACCTTCTTTTTTGCGGTCCGGGTCAACCCTCCAACCTGAATCGGGGTAGTGCGTATTGCTGTCAGATTATCCAATACAGCATACGGCCCTGACACTTCCACGGTCGAGGGATCGACTACGACTCTCGATACAACATGACCGGGCGGAGGGTCTCCGCAGAGATCCGCTATGACACAGACAATCTTCTTGAGCCGTAATTCAACACGGACAGTCAAGGACTCCGGATGAACGGAAAGCACCGATAGCTTGGGAGGAAGGCTGATAGCGTCTTCAGACACTGCAACAGGCAACGATCCGGATGTTGCTTCGGAAAGATCAATCGTGTAAACGAGATTCGTCTCCCTGAGCTTGTCTAATCCTCCTGCAGGACCGCGCACACGAACTTCGAGGGTGCTGACATCAGGAAGCGCTACAAGGTCAACAGGAATATTTATGAGCTTCACAGGGATCGATATGAGGCTTTCTTCTTTTTTTTCGGAAAGAAAAAAGAGTGCGCAAATGATCACAAGGGAGGGTATCACGACAAAACGGGTCCACCTGGACCGGGCATACCTCCAAAAAACCTCATTTTTCAGGCGACTATTGATCATATAATCGAGTCTTCGAAAAATAGTCTTTGACAATCCTGCATAAGGGTTCGCTCAAAAATAAATTTGCATTTTCAGGTGTCGAGGCGCCCGTCAAGAAAATCGATCTGGGAAATCCGTAATCCCTTCCACCATACGAACAACCTCTGTCGATCTTTTAACGTCGTGTACGCGAATGATATCCGCTCCGCTGGCAACCAACAGGGCGGTAACCGCCAGCGTGGCCGTATCACGCCTGGCCGGTTCTTTGATACCTGTGACTTCACCTATGAAAGACTTGCGGGAAGCCCCGACAAGAATCGGCCTTCCGAGTGACTTGAGCCGGGAAAGCTCCCTGATGATAGTCAGGTTGTGTTCAACCTTTTTTCCGAAACCGATGCCCGGATCAACAATTATGTTTTCACGCGGTATCCCTTTGCTTACCGCAAGATCGATGGAGCCGGACAGAAAATCAATGATCTCACCCATCACATCGTCATAGGCGGGCCTTATCTGCATGGTTTCAGGGGTCCCCTGCATGTGCATCAGGACAACCGGGAGATCCGCTTCGGCCACAACGTCTCCGAGAAGGGGATCGAAACGGAGAGCGGCGATATCGTTTACAATGCGGGCGCCTGCCTCAATCGCTCTCTCGGCTGTCTCCGCGCGACTCGTATCCACGGATATAGGCGCGGAGACGCGTTGAGAAAGTCTTTTTATGACAGGTATGACCCGTGCGATCTCTTCATCAACAGACACCGGATCAGCAAAAGGTCTTGTGGATACGCCCCCCACGTCTATGATATCCGCTCCGGCGGAGCAAAGGGCCTCTCCGTGCGCCACTGCCTTGTCAATAGTGACAAACATACCCCCGTCTGAAAACGAGTCAGGAGTAACATTCAGAATCCCCATAAGGAGTGTTCGATTCTCTCCGAGCAGTTCGCGCAACAGCATCTC
>MAXM01000267.1:5080-9465 GCA_001751015.1 Desulfobacterales bacterium C00003106 | reverse complement strand
TCAGATTCAGGAGAGGCATCTTTTATGATCTTGTCTACATCGGTTGCGTCAAGTGTTTCCTTTTCAAGAAGCGATTCTGCGAGTGCATGGAGGGCGCTGTCATGTTCGACAAGGATACCCTTTGCAGACTCGTATGCGTCAATCACCAAGCGTTTTATTTCGTTGTCAATTGCTTCAGCGGTCTTTTCACTGTAATCCCTGTGCTGCGCAAATTCACGCCCCAAAAATATCTGTTCTTCTTTTTTGCCAAACATGAGGGGCCCCAGGGTTTCACTCATTCCCCATTCACAGATCATCTTTCGGGCCATATCCGTGGCGCGTTCAATATCATTCCCGGCGCCTGTCGTCATGTCATCGAGAACCAGTTCCTCGGCAGCTCGTCCACCCATCAGGACTGCCAGATTACTAAGGAGATATGTGCGGGGGTAAGTATGTTTTTCGTCAATCGGAAGCTGCTGGGTCAGTCCGAGCGCCCTCCCACGGGGGATAATCGTCACTTTGTGAATAGGGTCGGTGCCGGGAATCATTCTGGCGACAAGCGTATGCCCTGCTTCATGGTATGCGGTGTTTCGTTTTTCTTCATCACTGATGATCATGCTCTTGCGCTCGGACCCCATCATGACCTTGTCTTTCGCCTCTTCGAAATCCGAGTTTTCAAGACGTTCCTTGTTGTAACGCGCGGCAAGAAGCGCTGCCTCATTAACGAGATTCTCGAGGTCCGCGCCGGAAAATCCAGGGGTTCCGCGGGCAACCACAGAGAGATCCACATCATCGGCAATCGGCATCTTTTTGGAATGGACCTTGAGTATGCCTTCCCGACCCTTTATGTCAGGCACAGGCACCAGAACCTGTCGGTCAAAGCGTCCCGGACGGAGGAGCGCCGGGTCCAGAATATCAGGACGGTTGGTGGCGGAAATCAGTATAACCCCCTCGTTTGATTCAAAACCATCCATCTCGACCAGCAACTGGTTTAATGTCTGTTCGCGTTCATCGTGCCCTCCGCCAAGCCCGGCCCCACGGTGTCGTCCCACGGCATCAATCTCGTCTATGAAAATAAGACACGGGGCATTCTTCTTACCCTGCGCAAAGAGATCTCTCACGCGCGAGGCCCCCACTCCTACAAACATCTCGACAAAATCAGAACCGCTTATGCTGAAAAACGGCACCTCTGCTTCACCTGCTATGGCGCGCGCCAGGAGTGTCTTCCCTGTCCCCGGAGCCCCCATCAGGAGCACGCCTTTTGGGATCCTCCCTCCTAACCGTGTGAATTTTTTGGGGTCCTTCAAAAAAGACACAATCTCCGCAAGTTCTTCCTTGGACTCTTCAATACCAGCCACATCATCAAACGTAACCTTATGGGTCTTGTCCGACATGAGTCGCGCCCGGCTTTTTCCAAAAGAGAGGGCCTTGCCGCCGCCTGCCTGCATCTGGCGCATAAAAAATATCCAGACCCCGATCAGCAGAAGCATCGGGAACCATGACACAAAAAGCGTCATATACCAGGGGGAATCCTCAAGCGGTTTGACCTTTATGGAAACGTCGCGTTTTCTCAATGTGCTGATCAGGTCCGCATCGTTGGGAACAAATGTATAAAATCTGGTGCCGTTCACAGTTGTGCCGTGTATCTCGGGACCCCTCATGACCACGCCCACGACCTCCCCTTTTTCGACAGAGGCCATAAATTCGCTGTAAGTCAGTTCATTATCGCTGACCTTGGGCTGATTAAAGAGATTAAACAGCAGTATCATCATAAGACTGATAACCAGCCATAAAGCCAGATTCTTGTAAAATGGACTCAAAGACTTCCTCCTTTAGTGTTAGGACTCGGTAAAAAATAACTTGGCATTTTTGCATCCCGACTTCACCATATCTTNNACGCACAGGCAGATCAGATCGATTAAATCTACGGCAAATTCGGGCGCAAATTCCACCAAGTTATTTTTGACCGAGCCCTTAGAAATGATTAAATAGTCGAGTAGGACAACAACCACTCTACCAAATCAACTAATCAACCATGCAATCAATCGACCATTCATAGCCTATAACCAACAAGCTCTAATTTCAAGACTTTTCTTGTCCGGGAACGGATCTTGACCTGATCGCTCAGGCGATGCCCTCCGATCCAGATAATGGTTTCCCGGCTCAGCACGATCGGACACAACCTGCGCAAGCGTATCGGCAGCTTTTCGTCAATAAAAAAATCCTTGAGCTTCCTTGTGCCGGACATTCCAATCGGCCTGAAACGATCCCCTGACAGAAAATTCCTGACAGTCAGAGGAAAACGGACCGCATCAAGGTCCAAAAACACACAGCAGGGTCCTGATTCGCGGACCAGGGATTGATCCGGCTGACTCAGGGAAGATTTTATCAAGGCGTTGACTTCACGAATATAGACCTCTTTTCCAATATCATCAATATAATAACAATAGGCGGCCGTGTCACCGGGACGATCATGGCAGAAAACAAGCATTTCAGGCTCACGCATAACACATACCCCGCCCGGCATGTCAATAGCCCGTGACGGATTCAAACATGTTACAAGGCCCTGTATCGCTTCGATATGCTTGAATTCGATCCGATTCAAGTCACCCTTTGCCTCCATGATCCCTTTCCTGATCACCCTTTTCGCAAGCGCCGGGTGCAGGTTCCGAAGGCCGGCCAGATCAAGACCTGTAAAGTCTTCCTTTTTTATCACGGTAAGGTCATGAAAGATCCCGGTAACGGTCTTTTCCCAGAAATCTTCTTCCTCCCGCAGGATTGAAGAAAGATTGTGCAGGTGTCTTATCAGGTTAGGGTTATATTCTCTCTCAAGATCACAAATAAGCTCGTGCCGTATCCGGTTCCGCAGATATTTCCGGCTCTTGTTTGACTCATCTACCATATATTCGATGGAATTGATCTTCAAAAAGCCAAGTATCTCATCGGGCGTCATGTCAATAAGCGGCCTGACATACCTGTTATCCCTGACCGGAGGTATCCCTGAGAGACCAAGGGGGCCGGAACCTCTCAGCAAGTTCATAAGAACCGATTCGGCATTGTCCATGCAATGATGTCCCAAGGCGATCTTGTCCGCAGAATACCTCGCCGCTGTTTTTTCAAAAAACCGATATCTGAGCTCCCGGGCCGCCTGCTGAACAGACATATGATGCGAAGATTGATAAGACGCAACGTCCCGGGAACCGATCTCGCAAGGGATGGAAAGCCGCTCGCAAAGGTCCGCTACGAACCGGGTCTCGTCTTTTGCCGCATCGCGCAGATTGTGGTTCAGACAGGCGACGTGCAGCCTCAAAGACCATTTATGCGCAATGGAAGCCAACACATGGAGAAGAGCCACCGAGTCCGGACCACCAGAGACCCCGGCCAAAACAAGGGCGCCGGGCGCAAACATATTGTGACGACGGATGGTTTTTTCAACAGCAAGGACAAAGGCCCTGGAGTTTTCAGTTGTTGCAAAGGAATTCATCTGTAAATCAAGACTGTTGGCAAGTAGCAGATTAAAAGATGGACGTCTCCTTCAGAACCAGGAAGTAGAGGGTTCCGTTCTGCTTCATGTGTCCTGCAAATAAATCAGCGTAGCTTCCCTTCCCGCAGAAAAGGTCCACGCGTCCCGGACCCTTGATTGCAGCCCCCGTGTCCTGATTAAAAACAAATCGATTGCAGTCAATCCACTCGCGAATAGAACCATCCGGGGCAATAACCGGTTTTCGGGTTTGGATAAAGGCAAGCGCCCCTTTTGGGAAAAGGCCGGTATCTGTGGCAATTGAGCGCCCCGGGGTGAGAGGGACGCCAAGACACCCCAACGGACCTTCATCAACTATCTCAAAAAAGATATAACTCTCGTTGTGATTAAAGACATGATCAAGCTCCGCCATGTTGGACATGAGATAGCTGCGGATGCGCTGCATTGACATCTCCTCTACGCAGATCCTGTTCTCATCGATAAGCAGGCCTCCCACACTCCGGTATGAACGGCCGTTGGAGCAATTGTAGTGGACTTTCAAGCAATTGCCGTCTTCCAGCACGATTTCTCCCGAACCCTGAATATGGAGGAAGAAAAGACCTATCGGATCCTTTACCCATGCCAGCTCATATCCTCTTTTTTCCAGCTTTCCTTTTGTGTCGATTTCTTCCCGCGTATAATACGGCACCACGGTATGCCCCGTATGACGACCTGTGACATGACGCCCCTTGAGCTGCGAATCAAACAGGCCCAAGTCTATTCGTGTCCAATCATCCGGCCTGCCGTATATGGGATAACGGTACTCGTCCGTTCGCGCCAGGCTCCCCTGCATTACCGGTTCGAAATAGCCGGTAAAGAGGACCTCGCCTTTTCTATCCTTGTCCCGGCCTGCGGAACGATATACGAGGAAGAATTCATGGATATG
>MAXM01000267.1:0-5073 GCA_001751015.1 Desulfobacterales bacterium C00003106 | reverse complement strand
GCAATGTGAGCCGCTGAAAATGTATCCTCGCCAAAACGGAACTCGTGAGTGGGGGAAAGCCGTTCCAGATACTTCAGGCTTTGGAGCGCTCCCGCTCTTGCGGAGGCAATATCCATGTCATCGGCGAAACCGGGATACTCCTGCGGATCGATTCTTACCAGAGCTGTCTTTTCCGTTAACGGAGGCGGCTCCAGGGTCGAGGTGCATGCAACAACGCAACTGACCAACAGACAAAGCGGAAAGAGACGCTGTCTCATCTCGCATGTCCCCGGTTTTTTTGCCGGTTTTCGCTCAACGAGACCGAAAGAGTATCCAGCCTGGCAGAGCAGTTTTCAATAACCACAAATACCGTATCTCCCGGCATTGAATCCGCGCCGCAGCTTGTTGGAAGCGATGTCTCCAACATAATATCCGGAAGGAGGATCATATATCTTTCATGCCTCTTTTCGACAACCAGTCCCTGGATTTTTTCTCCTTTTCGCTGTTCGAGATACCGCAGGAGCCAGTACCTCGCTCTCTTGCGCTGGGCTGACATCAAGCGCCTCATGGGATCTTCGACAGCCTGTATGATCCGGCTGACCTCGTTCTTCGTGTAACCGGAAGAATTCGTCCCGGCCGCCCTCTTGAGCTGACGCTGGGTCACGAGGTCAAGATATTTCCGGATAGGAGAGGTCCATGACGAATAGACGTCAAGTCCAAGTCCGCTGTGCCTGTCGGACGTAGTGCTTATGACTACACGCGAGATACAACGCCTTTGCTGCCAGTTTTCCAGGAGAGTTCCGCCTTCCTCTCCCAACAGGCGCTTTCTTGGTTCGCCCTGTGATCGATATATCCCGGGCATCCTTTTCTGACTCAGAAACCTGCCGGCAAGCCAGTTGGCCATGATCATGAATTCCGCGACCGTAGTCCGACTTGGGCTTTCTCTGTTGATGCGGTTTATCGACACCCTTTCTTCTTCGTCAACCGATATGTGCAGTTCAGGAAGGGTCAGTTGAAGGGCGCCGGTGATCTCCCTTTGTCTGCAAAACTCCAAGGCCAGCATATACAGCGAAGCAAGCTCTTTGTCTTCCTTATAAATGATGTTGGCGTCATAGTATGTAAGCTGACGATTTATGCAAATTACGCTCTTGAGGAAATCAAACTCCAGGACTCTCCCCGAACGGTCGAGCTTCATCATGAGGCTCAGGGCCGGTTTCTTTTCTCCGAATCTCAAACTGCACAATTGCTCGGAAATCTGAGGGGGAAGCATCGGGACCTTCTTGTCCGCCATGTAGATGGAGGAAGCACGGCCCATCGCCTCCTGATCCAGAACAGAACCAGGGGGTATGAAATGCGCTACGTCGGTCACATGCACCCATACGCGAAATGCGTCCCCGTCCGGCTCTATGCTCAGTGCATCATCATAATCAAGGGTCCCTTCTCCATCTATGGTCAGCGTAGAAAGCCCGGTAAGATCCACACGTTCCGGACCGATCTCATAATCCGGCGTCCCTCCGTCATGACAAACACGCCCGGTTTCATCCAGGCCTTCTTTTGAAAAAGCCTCAGGGATATCATGTTCGATCAATAAGAGATTTTCATTCGGGGTCCAGACGCCTGATTTTACGAGGATGTCAAAAATAAGATCCCTGGAGTTAAAACCGGCGCGGTCAAGAAGATCTCTGCCAAGTCTGTAGTATGGACTCTCCTTGCCAAAGATATAGAAGGACTTCAGCGTCTCGATCAGTTCATCCCGCACGGAAGGAGCGCTTCCCCCCCCTGTTTCCATGACATCCCTCAGCCATTTTCCACCGGCCTCAAGCATTCGCTCTCGTTTTTCCTCCTCCTTCCTGCGCTTTGAGAGCTCATCCGCCTCCCGGACTGTTCGAGGATAAAACCGATTTGTGTCAAATTTAAAATAGATCCGGTCTTCAAAAAAGGCGCGCCCCATCGCCGAAATCTGGTCCTCGGAAGGGTTGTCCCCAAAATACATTTCGGCTATTGTCCTTGCATCAAACCATCTTTCGTCCTCATTCAGGAACTCCCAGATCTCAAAGACATCTATAGTCTCCTGGAGGGCCTCTCTTCTTGAGACAACCTCGGCAAGTTGATGCAGCGAACGGTCTCTTCCCCCGGAGATATCGACAGATTCCCTTGAGACGCCGATCAACCGTTTTTCCGCCAGGCTGACCTCCCTGTTCCCCTCGGTAAGAAGGCGCAGTTTCTTCGGGCTTTCGTCAAGAACAACGCCGCAGACTATCTGTTTGTCGCATATATATTCCACAATCGTTCCTGATTTCATGAAAACAACATAACAATAGGCGCCTGGAAAGTCAATCCGATCGGATGCAGTTACTCTTAGGACTCGGCAAAAAATAACTTGGCATTTCAGACAGGATTACAGAATTGACTTGATTTTGTAAAAAAGAGCGTAACTGGTCAGGTATTGAGGTGGCCTTCAGTCTTCAGTCTATCTATCCTGTTATCCTGTCCAAAAACATGAAAGGTTTAGTTAGTAATTGACATGTGAATCACTTATGTTATAAAATTAAAACAATTTTCCAGGATGTGAGAAGCCCTGTACTTGCCGATGTGACATATTATTCACGTTCAAATCCCCAAGGAAACTCACAATGACAGAAGAGAACATGATTGAAGAAAATAAGGATGGAATCAAGTCCGCACAAATGGTCGTTGCAATTCCTTCTTATAACGAGGCGAAACTTATCGGCTTTCCGACCAAAATGGCGAGTGAGGGACTGGTTCGCTACTTCGGGGATAAGACCTCTGTGATCATCAACTGTGACAACAACTCTCCCGATGGAACCAAAGAGGCCTTTCTGGGGACCTCTACCGAAGTATCCAAGATATACCTGTCGACTCCTCCCGGAGTAAAAGGGAAGGGGAATAATTTCAAAAACCTTTTTCGCAAGGCGTGTGAACTTGGCGCAGAGGCCATAGTCTGCGTGGACGCCGACCTCAAAAGCATTACACCCCGCTGGATCAAGAATCTCGGAGAACCGATTTTCGAGGATTTCGGTTTTGTTGCGCCGCTTTACGTGCGTCACAAATATGATGGAACGATCACCAACAACATCGCCTATCCGATGCTTCGGTCAATATACGGCCGCAGGGTTCGCCAGCCGATCGGAGGTGATTTTGCATTTTCCGGACAACTCGCAGAGCTATATTTGAAGCAGGATAGCTGGCAAGACGCTGTATCGCAATTTGGAATAGATATCTGGATGACCGTAACCGCCATAACCAATAATATACCGATCTGCCAATCGTTTATGGGAAGACCGAAGATACATAAGCCCAAAGATCCGAGTTCTTCTCTCGGGCCTATGTTCATACAGGTCGTGGGAACGATTTTTGATTTAATGGCAAGAAACCCTGATTCATGGAAAGATATCAAGTGGAGCAAACCAACGGCCATAATCGGGTTCGGCCTTGGAGAGACTGAGCAGCCACCCCCTGTTGACGTGAATGTTGAACGACTATACGAAAACTTCATTAAGGGATTTAATAAACATAAAGATATCCTCAAACGGATTCTTCAGGAAAATATTTACGCAAAGCTCAATGAAATAAAAGCATTGTCATTTGACAATTTTGAGTTTCCATCCAATTTATGGGCCATGATTCTGATGGATTTTGTTATAGCCTATAAAAACGAGAGCGTCGAAAAAACAGAAACCTTAGAGGCGTTGATACCTCTTTATTTCGGGCGCACATGTTCCTTTGTTGTTGAATCCAGCTCAATGACGACCCAGCAAGCCGAGGAAATGATTGAAGATCAATGCATCATCTTTGAAAAAAACAAGCCCTATCTTCTAAAGAAATGGTTCGAATAGGGGCCGTCCTTTATTTGTCAGTGACTTCGACTGAGGGACTCGGAAATCAATCAGGTGAACATACCAGCCGACTTAACCCATGGAGGCATTCTATGGCTAATGACAAGATTCTTATCGTGGATGATGAAGAGGTTATCCTTATGCTCTATAAGGAAGAATTGGAGGAAGAAGGTTATGATGTAGTTACCACCAGTACCGGCCTCGGCCTCCTTGAAAAAATCGAAACCGAGAAACCGAAGGTGGTTGTTCTGGATATCAAGATGGCGGAATATAACGGACTTGATCTCTTGCAGGATATTCGGAAGTCATATTACAATATTCCGGTCATTCTCTGTTCTGCGTACTCTTCCTTTAAAGGGGATCTGAAATCCATCGCCGCCGATTATTACGTAGTAAAGAGTTCTGATCTGACCGAACTTAAGCAGAAGGTCAAAATGGCCCTGGAGGCATCCCGCCCCTCAGATTGATCTGTCTTGCTTTGAGTCCCTTCCCGAACAGCCTGCTTCGCCAAAAAAGCTGTTTCGTAACAGTGCCCCGCAATCTCCTGCGGGGCGGTTAGAAAAATTCGCAGTAAACCATCCCAAACATTGCCATCCCAAAAAACATTTCGTATATATATCTTAAGAGACCAATGCCTGAACAAACAGTGCCTAAAGTATATTAAAGTGCCTAAAATGCCTAAAGTTGCGGTACACCTTCGGTGTGCCCATTATAATCAAAAACTACTTACAGTTTGCCCCATCGTGCATTGATGGCTTAAGGAATAGGCTACCGACTTAAAGCGGAACAATTTCCGCTACTTTGGCTCTACAGTAGCTGGGCATATCCACGAATTGTGGAAAGCATTATTTTGTCCCGTTAGGGACATTCGAAAATAGCCCTGCAATTTATTGCAGGGATGAGAATACAAATCCAAAAGTCCTGTAAGGACGACAGAAAAGGGTAAATCGAATTGAAAGGTGGTCAAAACATCATCAGTACAGGATTCTGCCGTCCCTATGGGACTATGCATTTTGTTATACATCGAACCTGGCAATAAATTACCAGGCTATTTTCAAATGTCCCTGCGGGACAGGATAAGGATTCCCCTGACTCGTGGATATGTCCACAATCAAGCAAAATTTAAGAAATTGTTAACTATCTGGATTTACAGGCTGTCCCGCCTTATGTTGGTAGCCCCAAAGTACAAATAATGACAACAAAAAACGAACTGGGAGTGGCCGTTTTCCAGCCTGCG
>MAXM01000266.1 GCA_001751015.1 Desulfobacterales bacterium C00003106 | reverse complement strand
TGAACCAAGGTTACAGCACAGAGGGCATTTCTTTCATTTCCCGGTAGGTGAACACAGGGCCGTGGATACAGGTGAACTTGCTTCCTATGCTGCAGTGACCGCATTTGCCCACACCGCATTTCATGTTTCTTTCGACCGTGGAGATGATGTCATCTTCGGCAAACCCCATCTTCAGCAAGTCAAAGACCACATAAGAAATCATTACCGGAGGTCCGCATACGATCGCCTTTGTGCTTGAAGGATCAACATCGGTCTCTTGCCACAGACGCGTGACAGGACCGGTTGCCCCTTTCCATGGACGATCTCTCTTGTCGAGCGTAATCAGAACCCTGGCATCCTTTTCTTCTTCCCATCCAGCCAGGTCCTCCTTGAAGACGATATCTTCGGGGCTCCTTGCACCGTAGAGTATGGTAATCCGTCCGAATTCCGACCGCCTCGCAAAGACATACTGGATCATCGAACGCAGGGGTGCAAGTCCGATTCCGCCTCCTACAAACAGAAGATCGCTGCCGTAAAGCCTTTCAAGCGGGAAGCCGTTGCCGTATGGCCCGCGCACTCCCATCTCATCTCCCGTGTTGTAGCGATGTATCTCCCCTGTCAGGGACCCGACCTTCTTTATGCTCAATTCAAAGATCGCAGAGGACGTGGGGGACGAAGATATGGAGATCGGAGCCTCACCGCAGTTAAAGACAGAGACCAGTATAAACTGGCCCGGCCGGAAAGTAAAATGATCGCGCATTTCCCTGTCCGTAAAAGAAAGGCTGAATGTCCTGATATCCGGGGTTTCCTCTTTCACGTTATCGATGGATGCAGGATAAGGGAGGTAGATATTGGGTACCATCTTGCGCATCAATGCATGGGCCTTATCTTCCATTCGCACCTCCGGTTCCGGCGATTTCCGGGATTTTTAGCTGGTAACCGAGGGCCCGGGCGATACCCTCCCTTGTGATCAAGCCTTCTTCTATGAGTTGTATACCAAGCGGCTTTCCTGTGGCAGACTGTCTTGCAAGGGCGGTCTTGAGCTTGTCACGGCTTATCAGCCCGGCATCGATGAGGATCTCCCCGAGTTGCAATGAGGTTTCTTTGGATTTTTCCTCGCCCCTTTCACAAACCATCCTCACAAAATGAATCATGTCCACACGGCCAAAACATATCTCCACACAGCGCCCGCATCCCACGCAACTCGGGATGTGGTATTTCTTATTGTCGTAACAGAGCTTGTGGTAAAAACGTCTGCGGATTCGCTGTTTTCTCTCGTGCCGGGGATTATAACCGCCTGCGAGGCGTGTAAATCCCGCAAAAGTACATGAATCCTGTATTCGTATCCTCTCGCCCGAAGTCTTGCTGACAGGTCGGTCCACGATGTTGAAGCAGTAGCATGTGGGGCACACATAGGCGCACCCGCCGCAATTCCGGCACCGGTTCCCAAGTTCCTCCCATATCGCGTCGTCCACTTCATCATTCATGAGCCGTGACACCGCCGTGTCAAGATCAACGATCTGCTGAAACCTGCTTCCTGCTTCCAGGACAGTCTCGTACTGCGCCTCTCTGTCCTCGGCCGTTGTGCGTGTGAAGAAATAGTTCCATTGATCCATCAACTCTTGCCCTCTCGGCCTGCCGATCTCCACGAAAAACCGATCCCCGAGATCCGTGAATTGCAGATCATATCCCTGTTCCAGGAATGGGCCGCTTTTTGTGCTCTTGCAAAAACAGTTTTTTCCAGGTTCATTGCATCCGATATTGATCAGTATGGTGTTGGTTCTCCTGCTCAAGTAATACCGGTCTTTGAAGTTCTCCTGAAAGACCATGTCGAGAAAGAGGATTCCGCGCAAATCGCAGGAACGGAGGCCGAAAAAGACCCTTGGTCTGTTTGAAAGGACCTCTTTGAACCGGTATTTGCCATTGCTGCGTTGGTAAGTAAATAATGTCTCGCTTTGGGGCAGGAAAAAATTCTTGGGCGGCATGACAGGTCTTGAGCCAAGGTCAAGCGTAAGATCGTCCACGGTTTCGACCACCTCAAGGATCGTGTCCCCGTAATGATTTTTTACCGGGGCGATCAACTCACGTTCTTTTTTGATCTTGCGCAGGAAACCCTTGAGGTGTTCTTTGCGGAGAATATAGGTGTCGTTCATTTAACCCGCCTTTTCCAAGCGCACCGCACAAACCTTGTATTCCGGTATCCCGGCCTTTGGGTCGCATATGGCGTGGGTCAGGAGATTGACCGGTTGTTCTGCGAAGTGAAAAGGGATAAAAACCGATTGTTCAGGGATGTCGCGGGTAATCCTCGCCTTGACATGGATCGATCCTCGCCGCGAAACCACGCGCACCGTCTCCCTGTCTGCTATCCCCAGCGCTTCCGCATTTTTGGGATTGATCTCAACAAAGCCGTCAGGACGTTCCCTGGAAAGAGTGGTGATTCTTCTGGTCATGGTCCCTGTGTGCCAGTGCTGATAGACCCGTCCAGTGGTTAGATAAAAAGGATATGCGTCATCCGGCATTTCTGCGGGGGGACGATAATCGATACATTCAAAATGTCCCCTGCCTCGAGCAAAAGCCCCTTTGTGCAGAAAAGACGTCCCTGGATGATCCCTGTCAGGACATGGCCAGAAGAGCCCCCACCCATGTTCGAGCCTGTCGTAATACACGCCTCCATATATGGGCGTGACAAGGGCTATCTCTTCCATAATTTCGGCTGGCGACTCATAGTCCATGGGGTAATTCATGCGCGAGGCAAGCTCGCATATAATCCGCCAGTCCGGCTTTGCGGCGCCAACCAAAGGGATCGCCCTGCGAATACGCTGGACGCGCCGTTCGGTGTTGGTGACTGTGCCGTCCTTTTCAACGAATGTAGCGGCAGGCAGGACCACATCCGCACGTTCCGCAGTCTCTGTGAGAAAGATATCCGATACCGCCAGAAACTCCAGTTCGTCCATGGCCGCACATGTTTTGCCAAGATCAGGATGGCTCAGGGCCGGATTTTCTCCCATGATGAACATGCCCCGGACAGTCTCGCTGCCCGTCCCGTGAAACATATCTATTCCGGTCATGCCTGTTGCTGTCGGAAGCTTTGTTTTCCATACGCGCTCAAACTTCTTTCTCACCGCAAGATCCGTGACCTTCTGGTAGCCGGAAACCACCCCGGGAAGGGCGCCCATGTCGCAAGCGCCCTGAACATTGTTCTGGCCCCGCAGGGGCCCGACCCCGGTAAACTCCTGCTCCACGTGTCCCGTCATCATTGCGAGATTGGCGATGGACTGAACATTATCAGTCCCTGAGATGTGCTGGGTAATCCCCATTGAATAGATGATCATGGCCCGCTTGACGCTGGCGTACATCCGGGCCGCGGCCCTGAGTGTCTCTACCGGGATACCGCACACCGATTCAACGTCGTTGAGATCAAATGCTTCAAGATCCGAGCTGAAGGCCTCGAAATTCTCAGTTCGCCGCCGGATAAAGGCATCGTCAAAGAGCCTCTCATCCATGATGATTTTCATCATCCCCTTGAGCCATATCACGTCAGTGCCGAGCCTTGGTTGAAGATAAACGTGGGCAAATTTGCTCAAGGGAATTCGGCGCGGGTCAATGACAATCAGCTTGGCCCCTCGGTTCAGGGCATCCAGAATAAATCGCGCTATTTGAGGATGCTGTTCAGTGGTGTTTGACCCGGTAACCAGGATGACCTCGGCCCCGGCAAGCTCGCTTATGGAATTGGTCATGGCCCCGGAACCAAAGGCGTTGTTCAGGCCGACGACGCTTGACGAATGACAGAGCCGGGCACAGTGATCAATGTTGTTTGTTTTGAGTACGGCCCTGGCGAACTTCATCATGAGATAGTTCTCTTCATTCGTGCATTTGGCTGAAGAGAGAACTCCGAGGGATTCCGGCCCGTGGTTATCCCTTATTTCGGACAATCTCCGTGCGACCAGATTGAGCGCCTCGGTCCAGTCCGCCTCGACAAGACGCCCGTTTTGCCTGATCAGCGGATGTTTAAGCCGATCATTGTGGTGGACAAACTCAAAGCTGTTCCATCCCTTGACACAGAGATTCCCGCGGGCTACAGGGTGCTCTCTGCTCGGGATAACCCCGACCACCCTTTCTTTTTCCACCTCAAGGTAGAGGTTGCACCCACAGGCGCAAAAACAGCACGTTGTCAAGACCCTTTGCATGGCCGCCTGTCCTTTTTGCGGGAAAAATACATGGTTCGATGAACCCCCAGCCTACTTTTACCGTATTTGCTCTGTTCGTTAACATCCGATAACTCCAGTATATCAAATCAAACCTTGTGATCAAGAAAATAAGCAGACTGTTTGTCTTCCACCCTTATACACTTTCTCACTTAGGGCTCGCCCAAAAATAACTTTACACTTTCATGCGTCGATCCATCCCGC
>MAXM01000265.1 GCA_001751015.1 Desulfobacterales bacterium C00003106 | reverse complement strand
TCCCAAAAGCATCAAAATAGCCTGCTATTCCTTCAACTTTTGTGATTTGAGATCGAACAAATTTGACCCAAATCTATGCGCCTACTTGGGAAAGTTATTTCGTCCCCATTCCTAAGATGCATAAATGGGGAAGTTGCTTCGTTTTCGTTCCCGTTCCTAACCAACTTGGATGAAATCCCAGATGGCAATGGCTAAAACCTAACCGCACAGGTCGAAAACTTTATACCGGACAACAAATACTGTGAAACTCATAGATATCGCCATAAAGAAACCTGTAACCGTAGCAGTCGGTGTTATCCTCATACTCCTGTTCGGCATTATCTCGCTTTTCAGGATACCGATTCAGCTCACTCCTGATATAGATGTGCCTGAAATATCCGTTGAGACCGTGTGGAGGGGAGCGAGTCCTCAGGAAGTGGAGAGAGAGATCATCGACGAACAGGAGGACCAGCTCAAGAACGTGGAGGGGCTGGAAAAGATGAAAAGCGAGAGCTCGGACGGCAGAGGATATATCAATCTTCTCTTTGAGCTTGGAACCGATCCGGACACGGCCCTTCTCAAGGTCTCCAATAAACTCGAACAGGTCAAGAAATATCCCAGAGACGTTGACAAACCGACAATAAAGTCAGGCGGACGTCACGAAAGCGCCATAGCCTGGATGGTCCTCCAGGCAAAAGATGGTTATCAGGGTGAATTGATCCGCGAGTACGATTTTTGTGACAAATATGTAAAACCCCGTTTGGAGCGCATATCAGGGGTGGCCTCGGTGAACATCTACGGCGGACAGGAGCGGGAACTCCAGGTTGTTGCAGACCCTGATGCTCTGGCTGCCCGAAACGTGACAATCCCGGAGCTGATGCAGGCCCTTGATATCGAAAACAAGAATATCAGCGCGGGCAACTTTGACGAAGAAAAACGCAGATACATAGTCCGGACAGTAGGCGAGTATGAAAGCCCGGCGGACGTTGAGAGCGTGATCGTCAAGCGGATAAGCGGCGTTCCCGTTACGGTGGGTGATGTCGCAATGGTGTCGCTTGCATACGGAGACAGAGAGGTTGTAGTACGCCATGATGGGAAGACGACTATTGTATTGAATGCCGTTCGTGAAACCGGCTCCAATGTCCTTGTGGTCATGAACCGTCTGAACGAGGCGCTTTGTGAACTGAATGAGGGGATTGTGGGCGATCACAATCTGGAAATCGAGCAGGTGTACGACGAGACGAACTACATCTACGACGCGATACGATTGGTGAAGCAAAATATACTGGTAGGGGGGTGTCTTGCCGTTGTTGTCTTGTTTCTATTTCTCAGGAATGTTACAAGCACCGTGATTATTGCCCTTGCCATACCGATCAGCGTAGTGGGCACGTTTCTGATGCTGACGCTCTTTGGCAGGAATATCAACGTGGTGAGTCTTGCAGGGATGAGTTTTGCCGTAGGGTTGGTGGTCGACAATTCCATAGTGGTCTTTGAAAACATCTTCAGGCATCGGGAGATGGGCAAAAACCGCCGTCAGGCCGCGTATGACGGCACAGTTGAGGTTTGGGGCGCCGTATCGGCAAGCACCCTCACCACTGTAGCTGTTTTTGTGCCAATTATCTTTGTCAGGGAAGAAGCCGGGCAGTTGTTCCGGGATATTGCGATCGCAATCAGCAGCGCAGTGGGACTCAGCCTTGTGATTTCAATGACCATGATCCCATCGCTTGCAGCGAAGATACTCGGACGTGTTGAAAAAACAAAACAGAAAGAAACGGATTCCGGCAAACTCCGGTCAGTCCATAGCGCGGCAACCCGTATTGCGGACTGGATTTCCGGATTTGTCTACCGGATATGCGGACGGGTCTCAACGCGCGTTCTCACGGTCCTTGTTATGACATCGCTCTCTGTGGGCATGGCCTGGTTTCTCGCCCCCAAGACAGAGTATCTTCCTGAAGGCAATAGGGATATTGTCTTTGGAATTCTCCTCCCCCCTCCAGGATACAACCTGACGGAACTCGAAGATATCGCGATGAAGATTGAAAAGGATGTGCTCCCCCTTACGGAAATCGACCCTGAAAGCGAAGAAGCGGCGAACCTCCCGGTTCCGCCTGTCAGGAATTTCTTTTATGTCGCCTTTGGACAGCAGGTCTTTATGGGTATCGTTTCCGCCATACCGGAACGGACACGCGAGCTGATCGATTTTGCCTATGGCGTCTTAGGAAAAATTCCGGGCATGATCCCGTTTGTGCAACAGCCCAGCCTCTTTTCAGAGAAGATCGGCGAAGGCCGGTCAATAGAAATAGAAATCACGGGACCGGACATGAATCGCCTTATCATGACAGGGCGTCAGATATTCGGACGCCTCCTTGAACTCATGCCGGAGGCACAGATACGTCCCATCCCGAGCCTTGATCTCGGCAACCCGGAGATGCGGGTGATACCGAACAGGGACCGTCTTACCCGGCTTGGAATAACCACATCAGAGCTTGGCGAAACGGTCGATGTCCTGGTTGACGGAGCCATTGCAACAGAGTATCAGATTCATGGCGAGGAGGTCGATCTTGTAGTAAAAGGAAAAGACGCAAAATTGCTGTACACGCAAGACCTTGAGGGCCTTACGATACAGACCCCAGGGGGCGAACGGGTAACATTGGGGTCTCTCGCAGACATACGGCTTGTAGATGGCCCTGCACAGATCAACCATATCGAATCGCAACGAGCGATTGCTTTACAGGTAGTCCCCCCGCCTCAGGTTCCTTTAGAGGACGCGCTTGACACGATAACAGAGGAGGTGGTCGAACCGATCAGAGCAACGGGTGAACTCGGCAATCTGTACCGGATCAACCTGAGCGGTACCGCAGATGATCTTATCAGAACAAAGGATGCCTTTAAATGGAATTTCCTGCTTGCCCTGTTAATCAGCTATCTCCTGATGTCGGCCCTGTTTGAGAATTTCCTCTATCCGGCGGTCATAATGTTCTCTGTGCCGCTTGCCGCTGCGGGCGGATTTATGGGTCTTGCGCTGGTAAATCTCTTTGTTGCTTATCAGCCGCTTGACATTATTACGATGCTTGGATTTATCATCCTGATAGGGGTTGTGGTGAACAACGCGATCCTGATTGTCCACCAGGCTCTCAACAACATGCGGCAGCACGATATGCCGCACAGGGAAGCCATCCGTGAATCGGTGCGAAGCCGACTTCGTCCTATCTATATGAGCGCGATCACGAGTATATTCGGTATGCTCCCGCTAATTCTCACGCCGGGCGCGGGGTCCGAGTTTTACAGGGGGATCGGAAGCGTGGTGGTAGGCGGACTTGCTGTTTCCACTTTTTTTACTCTTTTTCTTGTGCCCGCCCTCTTTAGTCTGGTAATGGATGCTACAGAATACGCAAAGCAGATCAAGATGCGTAAGTTCTCATAACATAGTGACATGAAACTTTATTAATTCTAATATGATATAAACCAAAGGAAAAGACTAATGCCAATGTTTGATTACATCTGTCTTGACTGCAGGCAGATCAGTGAAGTCCTGATCACCGGGTCCGGTGATGCTCCCCGGTGCCGATCTTGTGGAGGCGACAATCTGGAGAAGCTTCTTTCCGTCCCCTCCTCGCTGTCCGGGCCTCCCGGAAACCGTATGCCCGGCCCGGGGGATACCTCTTGCTGCGGTTCTACGCCCAGCGCCGCAGGCTGCGCAGGGCCTGGAAGCTGTTGCGGGAAATTGAAACAGTGAAATGTGCTATTTTGATCTTTTTGGATATTAAGAGATGCATAATCGGAAGTTGTTTCGTCCCGGTTCTTCTTTCTGTTCTGACCTAAATTGAGCGATTAGCTATTAGCGTTTAGCTTTGAAAAATCAAGGTATTACGTTAATTAGAAATTGCATCCAATGGGTGAAAGTTTGTAATAGCAAAACATTCTGTAATCATTGAACTAACAGCTAAAGGCTAATCGCTCAATGTAGGTAAAAGCTAACCGCACAGGGCGAACAAATTTGACCCAAATCTATACGCCTACTTGGGGAAGTTATTTCGTCCCCGAGTCTTAGGAGTAATGCTATGTTTGAACTGAAGACTATAACGCACTTTGCGGCGGCCCATCAACTAAGGAATTTTGGCGGGCCTTGTGAGAACCTGCATGGCCATAACTGGAAGATAGAAATATCTGTTGCCTCGGATATGTTGAACGAAACAGGAATAGTCGTTGATTTTGCCGTTATCAAGAAAAAAACCGCAGCGATCATCAAGGAACTCGATCATCAGTTCCTAAACAATCTGGACCCATTCAAGGATCACAATCCCTCTTCTGAAAATATCGCACAATATATCGCAGCCAGACTCTCTGCTGAAGTCAACACCTCAACTGTATGGGTTGCGCGAGTTACTGCATGGGAATCCGACAACGCCTGCGCTACTTACTATCCTGATTCGCGTTCTGCTCATCCTTAATAAGCCTTTCCGCTATGCCTACGTCATAGAGGGGAAGAGGATTTCGTCCTTTGTAGTCCGGGTTGGTGATATACATGGCCGCTGCCTTTTTAATGGTTGCCATGTCCAGCCACAAATGATTATCCCACACCTTTGGATTTTCACTGTTCCACAGGCGAAATTCAATGCCGGTTGCGCCTCGCCTCACATACATCCTCTCATTTTTCTGCGGAAGCGCCGGATAATAGTAAAGCCCTCTTTCGTCTTTCATATTCTCTTTCCGACCTACACTTTCAGATGAAGATTCAGTAACCCCTCACCATTTAGGTTGCCATTGAAACTTTCTTATAGTATGGTTTTGTTGATATAAAAAAGCCTTCGCCGAACTGGAAGAAGCCGCTAAAAAAAGGATTCAGCGAAGGCCTTGAGCGAGAAAAACCGTTTAGGCCCTCCTCATGCTCAGATTTTTGGTAATATATCAGCATGGAAGAAGCAGGTCAATAGATAAACGGACACAAGGCCGCAATAGCCGGATAAGGGAGGAGATATCTGATTTGGCTGATCTAAAGAATTCAAAGACAGGTGTGGCGATGCAATGCAGTCGCAAAGAGGCGATAGAGCGTCTCCCCGAAGAGGCAAGACAAATTCGAATTGAAATACTCAAGATGCTTCACGCTTCAGGTTCCGGTCATACAGGCGGCTCTTTGTCTGCCGCGGATCTCTTGACTGCGCTCTTTTTCACGGAGCTTCGACACAGACCCAAAGAGCCGGGATGGGCGGACCGGGATCGATTTGTCCTTTCCAAGGGCCATGCAGCCCCTCTTTATTATGCGCTCCTGGCCCGGTTCGGGTACTTCAAGGCCGAGGAGTTGGGCCATTTGAGAAAGATGTCATGCATGCTTCAGGGACATCCCGACTCCAAGTCAACCCCTGGCGTGGAGATCTCAACAGGCTCTCTCGGGCAGGGGCTTTCCATAGCAAACGGCATGGCTCTCGGGCTCCGTCTGGAAAAAAAAGACGCCAGGGCATACGTCCTTCTCGGTGACGGAGAGATCCAGGAAGGAATGGTCTGGGAAGCAGCCATGACTTCCGCGCACTACAAGATAGATAATCTGTGTGCGATTTGCGATCGCAACGGCCTTCAGATCGATGGCGCGGTTGACGATGTCATGGGTATAGAACCGCTTGCGGACAAATGGGAAGCATTTGGATGGAACGTAATCAATATCGACGGGCACAGATTTGAAGAGATCCTGGGGGCGTATGAAGCAGCAAGGGAAACAAGGGGAAAGCCGACCATTATTATCGCCAGGACCATCAAGGGGAAGGGCGTTTCCATATTTGAAAACAAGGTGAAATACCACGGGCTCGCCCCAAGTGACGAAGAGCTTGAGCAGGCGTTCAGGGAGCTTGGACAATAAGGAGATATACGTTGACAGAGAAAAAAAAGAGTATTCGAGGGGAATATGGAAAAACCCTGGCCCTCCTTGGAGAAAAATATCAGGATATCGTAGTGTTAGATGCCGATCTTTCCGGATCTACCAAGACGGGCGTCTTTGCCAGGAAGTTCCCGGACCGTTTTTTCAATATGGGGGTCTCTGAGCAGGACATGATAGGGACCGCTGCCGGCCTTGCCTGTGTGGGAAAGATCCCGTTTGTCAGCACGTTTGCAATATTTGCAACAGGCCGCGCATGGGAGCCTGTGAGACAGTCTGTTGCCTACAGCAAGGTAAATGTCAAAATCGTGGCAAGCCACGGCGGGGTCACTGTTGGAGAAGACGGCGGTTCTCACCAGTCAGTTGAGGACATAGGCCTGATGCGTATCCTGCCGAACATGACGGTTATTGTCCCTGCCGACGCAACCGAGATGCGCAAGGTCCTGGAGTGGGCTGTTGACTATAACGGGCCTGTTTACGTGCGGAGCTCCCGCATCGAATTCCCCTGCCTGTATGATGACGCGTATGCGTTCACGATCGGCAAAGGAGACGTGGTTCGGGATGGAATGGACGCTACGATTGTGGCGTGCGGGTATATGGTTCATCAGGCGCTTGCCGCAGGAGATCTGCTTGCAAAAAGAGGAATACGCGCGCGAATAATAAACATGTCAACAATCAAGCCTCTTGACACAGCGCTCTTGATTGAGGCTGCACGGGAAACCGGCGGTATTGTGACAGCAGAGGAGCATTCCGTCATAGGCGGTCTCGGGAGCGCCGTAGCTGAGACGGTTTCGGAAGAATATCCTGTTCCGATCAAGCGGATTGGCGTTCCGGACCAATTCGGGACGTCCGGAAGCCCCAATGAGCTATTGGCATACTTCGGATTGACTCCCGTGGATATAGAACACGCTGTGCTTGACGTATTGAAACTGAAAGAAAGAAAACAGATATCAGCTCCATGATTAAGACCTTTCATGTTTACAAAGACTACGGGGCGCGCAACGCCCTGGAAGATGTAAACATAAGCATCGGGCAGGGAGAATTCGTCTTTGCATGCGGACCGAGCGGGGCCGGAAAGACCACCCTACTGAGACTCCTTTACCTTGGCGAGAGGCCGACAAGAGGAGACATCCTTATCGACGGTGTCAATCTCCATCGTGTGAAGAGAAAGAAACTCCCATTCTTCAGGCGAAAAATAGGTGTCGTATTTCAGGATTTCAAACTGATCGGGACGCAGACAGTATTTCAAAACCTGGCGCTTCCCCTTGAGGTTTCCGGTCATAAGAAGAACCATATCCGGCAAAAAGTCTGTCATGTCTTGCGGGTCATAGGACTTGAGAACCGGATGAACTCTTTCCCGGCCTCTCTTTCCGGAGGAGAACAGCAGCGGATTGCTATTGCAAGGGCCGTGGTGCATGATCCCCTGATTCTTCTTGCAGACGAGCCCACAGGGAATCTGGACGACCGTTCCGCTGAAATCGTACTGGACCTGTTAAACGAGCTTAACCTTAAAGGGACTACCGTGCTCCTTGCGACGCACGACCGCGAGCTTGTCTCACGGTCCGGCAACCAGGTCATTTTCTTGAATAACGGAAGGACCAAAGATTGAATATTAAAGAAGGCGAGGTCTCTACTTGCCCCATTTGTCATTTCCACGCCCTTTAAACAGGGCCTTGCAGGATATCGGAAGCAATGGCTTTCTGCATGCCATAACCGTGGCGATCATCGGTTTGGTGTTGTTGATACTCGCTGCTTTTATCGTCATATTCATGAATGTGAACCGTATTGCGGAGAGGTGGCAGGCGGACATCCGGATTGTGGCGTATGTAAAAGAAGGAGTGGATCAGGACCGGATAAGGGTGTTGCATCAGCGGATTAAGGGCTTCTACGGGGTAAATGAGGCGGTCTTTATTTCAGCGGATGAGGCTCTTGTCCGTTTAAGATCTCAGATGCGGAACCAGGCAGGTGTCCTGGACGGATTAAAAGAAAACCCGCTTCCCGCTTCGTTTGAAATCAGCCTGAATCCGGTTTTCCATGACCGGAAATCGATAGAAGGTCTGGCTGCTCAGGTCAGGGAGACAGAGGATATTGGCGATGTTCAGTATGGAAAGGCGTGGTTAAACCTGTTCCTGGATTTCTTTGCTTTTTTTAAAACGGCAGGTTTCATAACAGGCGGGCTTCTCCTCCTTGTTGCAATCTATATTGTATCCAACACCATCAAGCTGACGCTCTTTGCCAGGAAAGATGAGTTGGAGATCATGCAACTCGTTGGGGCTACACGATATTTTATTAAACTGCCTTTTTACATACAGGGCATTCTACAGGGATTGGCCGGGGCATTGATCAGTTTGGCCACTCTTTATGTGCTCTTTTCGGTCTTTGTTTCCAGGTTGTGCTGTGCGGATTTGCCCTTCACACCTTTTCGCGTATGGTTCTTATCCAAAGAGATGATGGGAATGGTTGTTCTGTTGGGGGTGTTGACGGGATGGGTCGGAAGCTATCTTTCTTTAAGAAAATTTCTAAGGGCTTGGATCTGATCGTTTTAGCCTGCATCCTTACAGGCCTCCTGCATGCAAATCTCTGCTTTTCGCAAAGCGGACCTGATCCTGTTGCCGGAGACATACAAGGGAATCGCAGCAAGGCGGATACGGTTCAAAAAGAGATAAGAGAAAAAAAGGATCAAATAAGCGCCCTTACAAAAAAAGAGCGGAAACTCGTTTCCGAACTAAAAGGACTTGACCGGACTGTTGATCAGGCGGACCACCGCCTGCAATCTCTTCTTGCAGAAGAATCGTATCTTATGGAACAGACGCAAGAAACCGAGGAGGAACGAGTCAGGCTCCAAAAGGAAATCGAGGTGCTGGAAGAAGACGCAAAAGACCGTTTGATTGCCTGCTATAAGCTTGGTCGACTCGGAATCGCACCTCTTCTTTTTTCGGCCCGGTCTTTTTCCGATCTTGAGCGGCGATCTTGTGACCTTGAAATCATTGTGTCAAATGATGTCCGGTTATGGCATAAGGTTCAGAAAAAAAGGGCCGAACTCGATTTACTGACAACATTTCTTGAAAATCGCCGAAGAGATATTCAGAGAATCAAGACAAGCGTCTCGGAAGAGCAGCGCGCCATTGCGGCAAAAAAAAGAAAACGTACAGGACTTCTTGCCCATATTCATGACAGGAAGGAATCGGCCCTTTCAGCGCTCGAAGAGTTGACAGAGGCTTCCCGCAGACTCGACGACACCATAAGAGGGCTTGAGGACTCCACAGAAAAAACAAGACAGGACCTCCCGTTATTCACGGCAAAAAAGGGGCGGCTCCCAATGCCGGTGAAAGGTTCTGTTGTGAGTTCTTTTGGCAGATACAAGGATCCGCGATTTGACATATATCACTTCCGGAACGGTATAGAAATCAAGGCGGGAAAAGAAGCGCCCATTCGCGCGGTACATGCGGGCAACGTGCTGTACGCAGGGTGGTTCAAGGGCTACGGGAATATCATTGTCATTGACCACGGCCAGGGATACTACAGCCTCTCAGCGCATGCCCTGAGCCTTGCTAAAAAGGTGGGAGAAAGCGTGAAAAATGGTGAGATCATAGGGGTGGTCGGAGATACCGGGTCCCTTGAAGACCCATGCCTCTATTTTGAGATTCGCTATCACGGGAAGCCTGTAAACCCCGAAGTGTGGATTAAGGGCGCAACGGGTGTAACTCATGGCTGCCGACAACGAGAAAATCCGTGTCTCTCTCGGCTTTTCAGTTGCTCGAGGTTATTGAGTTACAATCCTAAGGAGGATGTATGAC
>MAXM01000264.1 GCA_001751015.1 Desulfobacterales bacterium C00003106 | reverse complement strand
TTTGTTCTTTCAAAAACCCTCAGCCCTTGTGTGAAGGGCTTTTGAAAGAACAAAAAAACAAAAAATGGGGTCATTAACAACAACACAACTTGCGGGATTGCATCCTTGGTGGTGCGAGCAGGTTGTACATAGAAAACGTTAGAGTCAGGAAAAATCTAATCAAGAGCTTAAAAAGTATAAAGAAGAACAAAAAAGGCTAACCCTTGAAAGTAGCTTAAAAGAACTTGAAGATGACATAAAGCAGATAGCAAATAAGGGCGGAAAAGATAACTAATGAAATTCACAGAAGAAAAGTTGGAACAGGCAGTTATAGAACTATTTAAAAATGATGATTTTCCGTTCCTAATACAGGATGTCAGGAAAAAGAACGGAGTCTTTCGTCGGCAATCCTGTTGACAGCAGCCATGGTCTCTTCTGCATCAAGCGTCTTCAATGCCCTTTCTTCCATGACAATCCGGCCGTTTATGATCGCAGTAGAGACATCATTGCTTTTGACGGCGTAGACCAGATGTGAATAGACATTGTACATGGGGGTAAGGTGGGGTTTTCTGATATCGATTATTATGAGGTCGGCCTTCTTGCCGGCAACTAAAGAGCCGGTAATCGCATCCATTCCAAGGACCCTGGCGCCCTCGATGGTTGCCATTTTTACAACGGTCCGGGCGTCCATAACAGTCGGGTCAAACAAATTCACTTTGTGAAGTTTGGCCGCGCAATCCATCTCTCCCAAGAGATCGAGATTATTATTGCTCGCGCAACCGTCGGTGCCGATACCCACAGTTACGCCATTGTCGATGAGTTCGGGAATCGGCGCAATGCCCGAGGCCAGCTTCATATTGCTTTCCGGATTATGAACAACCTTTACATCAAACTCTCTCAATAAGGTCTTGTCTTCATGTGTGAGGGCAACACAGTGATCGGCTATGAGGTGCGGACCGAGTATGTGTAAGTCGGCAAGATGGCCCACAGGCGTAAGGCCGTATTCTTTGCGTATCCGGCTTACTTCCTGCGCGGTCTCTGCGAGGTGAATTACAAGCGGGACATCATGTTTGACGCAGAGTTGCTGCGCCTTTTGAAGAAGATCCGGGGAACAAAGATAGGTGGAATGAGGTTCGACTGCAATGCTGACAAGCGGGTCATCTTTCCATTTGTCAATGAGCATGGCAGTGTAATCAAATCCTTTTTCGATCGGGCCGTAGTTGGGTGAGGGAAAGTCGTACAGCACCTCACCGACCAGGGCGCGCATGCCCGCACGTCTCGCGGCCTTTGCCACGGAGTCTTCAAACAGATACATATCGCAGAAAGTTGTAGTGCCGGAAAGGATCATCTCGGCACAGGCCAGAAGCGTCCCTGAATAGACCATCTCGGACGAAAGCGTGCTCTCCGCCGGGAAGATGTGTTCATTGAGCCATGTCATAAGGGGGAGATCATCAGCCAGCCCTCTGAAACAGGTCATTGCGGCGTGAGTATGCGCATTGATCAGGCCCGGCATGATGATCCCTCCATGGGCGTCTATCACCTTTTTCCCCTCAAAGCGGTCAAGCACGCTTTCCTCTGCTCCCGCCTCCACGATGATATCGCCGCAAACCGCCACCGCACCGGGAGAATAGCAGGACAGGTTTTCATTCATGGTCACGACCGTGCCGTTTTGGATCAAGATATCAACCTGTTTCAATCTAATGCCCTTTCTCTTCTAATCATTCTTTTCTAAAGACGATCTTCCCTTCCTCGACATCCGCCAGGATGCTGCTTCCTTCTGAAAAATGTCCTTTCAGGATCTCCATTGCAAGGACATTCTCAATATGTTTCTGAATGGCCCTCTTTAACGGTCGAGCGCCGTAAAGGGGATCATAGCCCTGACGGGCGAGGAATTCCTTTGCTCTGTCAGTAAGGGTCAAAAAAATACGCTGGGCCTCCAGACGCCGGCAAAGCCGGTCGATCTGAATATCCACAATCGCCTTGATCTGTTTTGTGTCAAGATTATCAAAGATGACAATGTCATCGATTCGATTCAGGAATTCCGGCTTGAAGCGGGCGTGCAGCGCCTCCATGACGCGTTTTTCCAGCTCTTCCCGCTGGCCTGCAGCAAGCTCCTGAATCCACTCGCTTCCCACATTGGAAGTCATAATAATGATTGTGTTCCTGAAATCAACGGTCCTGCCGTGACCGTCGGTCATCCGTCCGTCATCCAATACCTGAAGCAGGGCGCTGAACACCTCCGGGTGCGCCTTTTCGATTTCGTCAAAAAGGACCACGGAATAAGGACGTCTTCTTACCGATTCGGTAAGATACCCCCCCTCTTCATACCCGACATAGCCCGGAGGGGCTCCGATCAACCGGGCCACGGAGTGCTTTTCCATGTACTCCGACATATCGAGCCGGACCATGGCCTGTTCGTCGTCAAAGATGAATTCCGCCAGGGCCTTTGCCAGTTCGGTCTTTCCTACTCCGGTGGGACCCATAAAGATAAAGGAACCGATCGGGCGGTTTGGGTCCTGGAGCCCGGACCGGGCGCGTCTGACCGCATTTGAGACCGCGGAAACAGCGTCTGACTGCCCGATGACACGTCTTTGGAGACGGCTTTCCATCCGGACCATTTTATCCCGCTCTGCCTCCATCATACGGGTGACAGGAATCCCTGTCCATCCGGAAATCACTTCAGCAATGTCATCTCGATCCACCTCTTCTTTCAGTATCTTGCCGTGGGCCTGGAGCTCCTTTAACCGGTCCTGGGCTTCGGCAAACCGCTTTTGCAGTTCTCCTGCCACGCCATAGCGCAGTTCCGCGGCCTTTGTCAGGTCCCCATCTCTTGCTGCCTGCTGTTCCTTGATACCTGTCTGCTCGATTTCCTCCTTTATCTCTCTGATCTCCTGTATGGCAGCCTTCTCGTTCTGCCAGTGTGCCTTCATTACAGCGCTCTTTTCCTTTATGTCCGCGAGTTCCCGTTCCAGTTTTTCTAAACGTTGCCTGGAATCGCTGTCAACTTCCTTTTTAAGGGCTTCACGTTCGATCTGCATCTGGATGATCTTTCGTTCCACTTCGTCGATCTCAGCGGGCATGCTGTCAATCTCTATCCTGAGTTTTGACGCTGCTTCATCAATAAGATCGATCGCCTTGTCCGGCAAGAACCGGTCGGGCAGATACCGGCGGGAAAGGGCTGCGGCAGCCACGATCGCGGAGTCCTTGATCCGGACACCGTGATGGACTTCATAACGCTCCTTGAGTCCTCTGAGGATGGATATGGTGTCTTCGACAGACGGTTCTTCCACAAGCACAGGCTGGAATCTTCGTTCCAGCGCAGCGTCTTTCTCGATGTACTTGCGATACTCACGTATGGTGGTTGCTCCGACACATCGGAGCGTGCCCCGCGCAAGACCTGGTTTCAGCATGTTCGATGCATCAACCGATCCCTCTGCCGCGCCTGCGCCCACCATGGTATGAAGCTCATCGATAAAGAGAATGACTTCACCGGATGCGCTTTCAACCTCTTTTAATACCGCCTTCAGGCGGTCCTCGAATTCCCCGCGGTATTTTGCGCCGGCTATCAGGGCGCCCATGTCGAGCGCAAGGACACGCCTATTTTTCAGGGTCTCAGGGCAGTCACCTGCGGCAATCCTCTGGGCAAGTCCTTCCACGATCGCGGTTTTTCCAACCCCGGGTTTGCCGATCAACACAGGATTGTTCTTGGTGCGGCGGGAAAGGACCTGTGCGATCCGGCGCACCTCTTCATCCCTTCCGATCACAGGATCGAGTTTGCCTGACCTGGCAAGTTCCGTGAAATCACGGCTGTATTTCTCAAGGGCCTGATACTTGTCCTCCGGGTTGGGGTCAGTAATCCGCTGCGTGCCCCGTATATCGACCAGGACCTTTAAAATAGCATCACGCGTAACACCGTGGCGGGCAAGTATCCGGGCAGCCTCCGACTCTTTGTCCTGAACTATGGCTATCAGGATATGCTCAATACTGACATATTCGTCTTTCATGGACGATGCTTCTGAAAAGGCTTTGTCAAGCATGCCTTTGGCCTGTTGAGAGAGATATGCCTCCTGTGCGCCCGCGCCGCTTATTTTCGGGGTCTTGTTCAGAACCGCCCTGACTTCATTTGCTATCGTATCAGGAGAAGCATCAAGCTTGCGGAGTATAGACCTCGTGATCCCCTCAGGTTCCTCAAGCATAACGGCAAGAAAGTGTCCTGTCTCGATCTGCTGATTGCCGAGTGTTGACGTAAGTTCCTGTGCCTTCCCGATCAGTTCCTGAGATTTCAGCGTAAATTTATCAAAACGCATAATAATAACCTCCAAATTGAATTGGTCTTCCCTTAACTTAACCATCGAATATCAGGTGTCAAGAGATCACGACTGGCAAGGGTTCGCCCAAAAATAATATTTAACCGACGAGTAACGCAGCCATGCGGGATGGATCGACGCATGAAAATAGGGAGTTATTTTTGGGTGAGCCCTGAAGGGCATAGTGGTGTCTATATCAATACGGTTGGCGATTGATTGACCGGATGGGGGAAAACATGCACCCTGGTTCCGTAGACCTGCTTGATGTTTTCTTCGGTAAGCACTTCTGAAGGTTCGCCCTGGGCGTATATTGCGCCTTTTGCCAGCATGATCAGCCTGTGGCAGTATTGAGACGCAATGTTCAGGTCGTGAAGGCAGACGATAACGGTCAGGCCTTTGTCTGTGCAGAGACTTCTCACAAGGTTCAGGATTTCCTTCTGATGATTGATGTCGAGATAGGCGGTTGGCTCGTCAAGGAGCAAGACATCCGGTTCCTGGGCCAGGGCGCGGGCAATGGTGAGTTTCTGCAGCTCTCCGCCGGAAAGCCTTCCGATCCGTCTCTCTGCAAGGTCGGCGGTCCCGGTTGCATCCATGATCTCCCGTACCACGGCGAAGTCCTTTTTTCCTTCGGATTGCAGGAATCGAAGGTGAGGCGTGCGACCCATCAGGACCAGTTCAAAGGCCGTGATCATCTTGGGCAGTTCGGGGTTTTGAGGCGCCACCGCCACGAGGCGTGCAGCCTCCCTTGACTTCATTTTCCCCACGTCCTGCCCGCTCACAAGGATTCTCCCCCTGACAGGCGAAATGACCCGGCTGATTGCCCGTATCAGGGTTGACTTGCCCGATCCGTTCGGTCCGACAAGACCAAGAATTCTACCCTGCCTGGCGCTGAAGGAAATCCTGCTCAGGACAGGACTGCCGTTATAACTGAGTGTTACGTCATCAAGTGTAACCACGTCCACTTCCCATGCTGCACATTTCCACCAAAAAAAACCAACCTCTGCGTTTAGCCGTTAGCATTACCAATCAACCAATCAACCAATCAACCAATCAACAAAGCGTCTTTCTTTTCCGACGCAGGATATAGAGAAAAAAGGGCGCGCCGGTAAATGCCGTAAGAATCCCTATGGGGATCTCCTGCGAAAAGGCGCTCCGTGCTGCGGCATCTGCCACTACAAGAAATATGGCGCCTGTCAGCGCTGAAAGGGGGACCAGAAATCGATAGTCGGGTCCCCAGACAAGACGCACCATATGCGGGATGATGATTCCCACAAACCCGATAACTCCACAGAAGCAGACCGCTGCAGCAGTGATAAGGGACGCTGCAACAAGCAAGGTGATCTTTGCTCTCTCCACGTTGATTCCAAGCTGGGTCGCCTGTTCTTCGTCCAGTTGCATCACATTGAGCGTTCGCGAAAAGAGAATAATCACCGTTATGCCGCAGGCGACAAGAGGAAAGACCGTTCGCACCTCATCCCATTCCGTCATCCAGAACCCTCCCATGAGCCACAAAATAATCCCGTGAAGGTGCTCCCCGGAAACAAGTATCAGATAAGAAGTGGCTGCTGCAAGAAAAGCGCCCAGCGCCACCCCCGCGAGGATCAAGGTAGTCACAGGGAGGGCGCTGTCGACTCTGGCAAGAAGATAGACGACTGCAACGGCAATGATGGCTCCGGCAAAGGCGAGCAGGGGAGTCGTGCCGCCGGCAAGGAGAAACGCGGGGACAAAAAAGCTCGCGACAGCCCCGAGAGCAGCCCCCTGAGACACCCCGAGGAGGCAGGGATCGGCAAGCGGGTTTCTGAAGATGCCCTGATATGTTGCTCCGGCCACGGCAAGTCCTCCACCGACCAGTCCCGCGAGGATGATCCTTGGCAGACGGATATCGATCACGATAGTTGTTATATTGGAAGCAATATCTATGGGGGCGGTTTCTTTTAGAAAGAGGATCTTCGCAATCAGGATACGCCATACCGTGTTAAAGGGTATGGAGACGCTTCCTATCGTGGTCATAAAGGGGATCAGGACGAGCAGAAGGGCAAAGAGCAGAATAATAGCGGTTATCCGCTTCTTTCTTTTTTTTTCGTAGGCGCTGTATGCATGCATGTTTGGAGGGTTTTTGGTCAAGTTCCGTCTCCCTCAAATGCCTCCGGATGAAGATATCGGCTGAATTGCTCCAATGCTTCTACAATCCGGGGGCCAAAACGGCCTGACAGGTCGGCGTCGATCTGATAGACCCTGCCGGATTTTCTGGCATCAACATTTCCTATCCGTGGCTCGCTTTTCACCCATGCAAGCGGCAGGTCCTTTGCGTTTCCGTGTCCGCTGTTTACAATAATGACGGACGGGTTTTTGGCCAGGACCTCTTCAAGACCAAGGATTCCCCACCCTTTTTGATCACCCGCAACATTGACGCCCCCCGCTTTTTCGATCAGGTCGTTTATGATGATCCCGCTCCCCGCAACCCACAGGGGATCGTGCCATGCGACATAAAGGACCGTCGGTTTCCCGCCGGGGCTTATCCTGCCTGCCAAGGTCGTGACCGTGAGTATTCTTGCTTCCATCTCGCCAATGAGAGAAGCGGTTTCTTTTTCTTTTCCGGTCACGGTTCCGACCATTCTTATTGTGTGGATAACATCGGCCAGCGTCTCAGGAGCAAGAACGATTATACTCAGACCCTTTTTTTCGAGCTTGCGGACGATCCCTTTCTTGTCGGACAAGGAATCCGCCACCAGGAGGTCCGGGCAGAGGGAAATGACCTTTTCTATATCAGGATTTCCGAAACCTCCGACCTTTTCTTTTATTAATGCCTCAGGGGGAAAATTGCAATAAGAGGTCACTCCGATGACCCGTTCTCCCAATCCGAGAGAGAAAAGTATCTCCGTGTTCGACGGGGCCAACGAAACAATCCGCTTAGGGAAGGTCTTGACCCGGACCTTGCGGCCTGCGTCATCGATTGTTTCGCAATAATCCGGTCCCGGGTCCGCAACAAGAAGCGACGAACCGGCGAGGAGGATGCAGAGCGCTAACAAAAATACCTGAAGAAAGAACCGGAGCCCTTCATAAGAGCCAAAAAGCAGTTTATTTTTACTTTTCAATCCCTTTTCTTGCCTCAACTCCCGCGTCATAGTAATGTTTTATCTTTTTCATCTCGGTGACAAGGTCCGCTTTTTCTATTATCCTGGTGTCTGCGTATCTTCCCGTGATAATCAGCTCCACATCTGCGGGTCTTGATTCTATCAGTTCGAGGAGGCTCTCCACGGCAAAGAGCCCGCAATTGACCGCGATATTGGCCTCATCCAGGACGACGACCTTGTACTCGCCTGAGAAAAGGGCCTGTCTTGCTTCCTCAAGCCCTGCACGCGCGGCCTGCACGTCTTCCGGGTCTGGTGCATTGCCAAGAAAGCGTCCCAGGCCATACTGCCTCAGCGTAATCAGATCGGAGAAACGCGTGATAGAATTCATCTCGGCGGTTGGCTTACCCTTGACAAATTGCGCGATGAATACCTTGAGCCCTGCGCCCGCCGCCCGCAATGCCAGACCAAGGGCCGCGGTTGTCTTGCCCTTTCCGTCGCCAGTGTAGATCTGAACATATCCTTTCATGAGTTGCCTCCCCAACCGCGAATTTTCATAAATTCCTTTTGCTATTCAGGTTGCAGGCTGAAGTATTTCAACCAGCTCGCAACGATCGAACAGAGATAAATCCTCTAAACTAATACTGCAATCTCGTCAGCCAACTCAAATGCCCGCAGTTTTGTGTGATCACGCATGATTTGTCCCTATTAGCCTTCTACCTTCAGTCTATTCACCTGAATAGTTAGATCGAGTTGAACCAGATTACACACTCCCGAAAATATATTCGCTTATCAGTTCCTCCAGGTCAATAGCTGATTCAGTTTCTGTAAGGGTCCCGCCAGGCTGTAGTATAATATCCGAGCCGCCCGGCATGATCTTGATAAATTTGTCACCAATCATGCCGCTTGTTTTGACTGATGCTATGGCGTCGTCTGTGATTTGAACATCTTTATGGATCTTGAGTGTCACCAAGGCCGTCTGTCTTTCCAAATCCAGGCCGATTTTGCCGACACGCCCAATCTCAACACCTGCCATCTCCACACTGCTATCGGTTTTCAGACCGGAAACCGAATTAAAGCGTGCATACAGGAC
>MAXM01000263.1 GCA_001751015.1 Desulfobacterales bacterium C00003106 | reverse complement strand
CTATAAAATCAACATAATGCATCATAACACCCTCTAACATGTTGAAATTGCAATCCCCTAAATCCGTTATAATGCAGGTTATCGACGTTGAATGTTGAATGTTCGGTGTTGAATGTTCATCTTTCAAAAAACGAAATGCCTCATAGGGTGACTCCCTCCAAGAGTCTATTCTCCAATGGAAAACGGGGAAAATCTACAAAAAACAAACATCATGCCGGGCCATCATTGTCAACAAAGGGTTTTTCTGCCAGGATCTGTCATAAACAAGGTGTACAAAGCAAGCGAGGCAGGATATGCTTTTTTTAATATTTAGGTCTTGCCCCACAATTGAAACAGGAAAGGGATACAGCGTGAGGGATACAACAACTGTCAGTTTATGGAACACAATCAGCCACAATCTTTCCAACCATCTTAAGATGCTGGGTATTGCACCAACATCGACAGAAGAATCAGAATTCGCGTTTGAGTTCAATCTCTCCACAAGAAATCAGAACCTGCCCATGCTTATCCAGATCAAGACCAGCCCCGCAAATGACTCCGCAAAAATGATAAATAAAACAACGCTCCGCAAACAGGTCGCTGCTATTGTCGGGAACAGCAACCTGAAACGATTCGTGGCCGAACTTGACACAGACGGCAATATCCACCCTGTTTACTTTGTGGATTTCAGGGGCAACGAGATCTCGTTATGAGAAATCTATTTCATCCCCCTTGCTTATCTGGCCCGAGCTTTCGGGTGTCTCCCAAAACTCCTGTATGCTCTTAACCAGTATACCCCAGTTGTGTCTTTTGGACTGATCAGGTTCCTTCCATCCTCGCAGACAGTCCAAGACATTACCTGAACGTTCTCCTGTTACAGGATGAATATACTCTTTTCCGGTTCCATCATATTCTAATTTTGCGGTCTGATAGCGAAAAAACATCTCTCTCCTTCCAGCACAAGATTTGCACCTAAATTGAGCGTTACAAATCCCGGAAACATTCTTTTATTAATAATGTTAAATAGTTGAAAGTCCAAAGTTCTGCCGTCATGCCGGATTCGATCCGGCATCCAGCTTCATTATCCTTTTGCAATTATTCTGGATTCCGGCTTTCGCCGGAATGACGTCACGAATGAATCAATAACAAGAATATCAAGGCGTTAAAAGAACTTTAGTTAACCGGCGTCCTTGTTCCACGTTACCGATACTTCGTACATCTATACCTTAAAGCCCACAGATGTCAAGGCGCGAAGTGAAGCCGAATCCCCCTTCCCCTGCCAAAGGCGTAAGGGACTCGGGAACAAATAATTGCCGGAGATTGCGCAGGATTTTGGTTCGTATTCAAGGCGCATCAAGGGGCGCATATCGGGATATGTAACTCTTGATGCAACGCAGAAGACGAGCCGAAAGACAAGCAAGAATGGGGATTTATTTATTTCCGAGTCCCTAAATAAGGAACAGGAAAATCCTGCTTTCCGCGGATCTTTGTGATATACTTTATTAATGCGTGGGGCGTGGGTGCCGACAGAAGCGGTGAAGACAGACGCAGCAGAACGAATACTTTCGCCTGAACAGATCGCGGCTTTTCTGAATCAGATGGCAAACAAGGGAACGGGAACCTGCAAGAGGCAAAAAAATGGCATCTGCAAACAGCATCGAACCGGACAAGGTGGAGATATTGATCGTTGAAGAAATCTCTACTCAGGCCCTGAAATCCTTCTTGCAAACTCGATGGCTTCCCTCTTATCTTCAATGCGGCCTTCGAGATATGCCTCTTCTGTCTTTTTAAGAATCTCCTTGAACAAGGGGCCGGGTTTGAGACCCAGCTCTTCTATCAGATCCCGCCCGGTAAGGATCGGCATTTTGATCTGCCTCGGCCTTATCTCTCTGAAATAGGAAGAAACCAGAGACATAAGACGATCGTGCGCTTTCACGAGCCTGCTTTTTTCTGACTCAGGTCCCTGCTTTGCTAAAAGATCAGCATAGTAGATACAAAAAAGCCCCCAGAAACAGTCTGCATACCTTCCCAAAAACCTGACAAGCGATTTCAACGAAGGCGAAGACACGGACAAGAGGTGGTGAGGATGCATGTGACCTGAGACAAGCCTTGCTGCAAACTCTGTCTCCCTGCGGCTCAACTTCAGGCGTTTTGCCATCTTTTTCATCATGATACCGCCTGCCCTTTCGTGACCATGAAAGTGCGCGGCCCCGTGTTCATCCATAAAACGCGTCCGGGGTTTTCCAGCGTCATGAAAAAGCGCCGCCAGTTTCACAAGGGACTTGACCGGCCTGCCACGCACCAATGAGGACTCAAGGAATGCGGATACATCCGGGCTATATACGTCGAAAAAGCCTGGCAGATCCAGGATAATCTCTTCTAATTTTTCCAGCGCAACAAGGGAGTGCTCCCAGACATCAAGGTGATGATATCTGTCCTGCGCCGTCTTTTTCATGAGATCTGTCTCGGGAAAAAGGGTTGAAATAATTCCCGCCGCATCCATCTCTTTTATTGTTCTGTTGCTTTGGCGATGAGCCAGTATGAGAAAAAGCTCATCCCGGATCCGTTCGGGAGACGTCCTTGTCAAGCCTTTGCGATCCCTTGAAATAAGCTGAACCAGACCTTCTGACATGAGGAGTCCGATGGCGGCCGCCAAGCGATACGCCCTTAGAATACGGAGGGGATCTGCCAGAAAAATCCCGTCGGAACATGGGATCAGCCTTCTTGCGTAAAGGTCCCGGACCCCGTTGAACGGGTCTGTCAGTTTTTCTGGAAGCCTGCCCTGACTGTCGACCTTGACAGCTATGGCATTGATCGTAAAATCCCTCTTTGCCAGATCCTCTATGATGGTGTTCCCCTTGATTGCCGAAAAATCGAAGACATTATCATCGACCACAACACGAACTGTCTCTCTGGCCCAATCCAGGGGGACAAACGCCCCCTGCGCGACCCCGGCAAACTCCCGTGCGGCCGCCACAGCCTGCCTGCCGGCTACGATGTCGAGATCAGAGACAGGTCTTTCGAGCAAGAGGTCTCTGACACTCCCGCCCACGAGATAGAACGGAAGACCGGATAAACTCTCAAGCGCAGATATCTCTTTCCAGTAAGGAAGAAGCGCAATGCGCTGCAGCATCTTTTTTGTGTTCAACGAATGAGCCCCATTTATATTGACAGAACCTTTCTTATAATATAATAAATTATGCCAAGAGATAGTATTTTTTTACATCAAGCAGTCAATGTCATTGACCTTGAAAAATTGTCTGTTTTCAGTTTCCCCATATCCGGGAGTCTTTTCAATGATCAGTTCAAGGGCGAAGCCACGGAGATTTGGTTTATGGCGTTTGATTATAGGGCTGTTTATTCTCCTGCTCCTTGGGGGACTCGCAGTATGGCTTCTGGCCAGACCGGGGAAGCTTCCGGAAAAGCCCGTGACAAAAACCCCGGCAGCGCTCACCAGGCCTGTAGAAACGCCCGGACAGAATGTCATCGACTACAACAAGCTGATGTCAAAGGAAGATGACTCACTTACGGCCATGATGAACAAACGAAAGGCCGATTACGGGCTCACAAGCAGCCTTGATATGGTTGTAAAAAGCGGGGAAACGATAAGAGTCGGCGAACAGACAGTCCCCATGAAAAAAATCATCGATCAGATCCACCTCAAGCTTCATGAGATCGTTGAGACCGATCTGACAGGCCAGGATCCGGTTGAAGAAGGGACCTTTGGTGTCTATGTCGCAAGGCCGAAAGACAATATCTGGAATGTTCATTTCAATCTGCTCAAGGAGTATTTCAAACACAAGAATATAGTGCTCTCGCCCAATGCCGATGAACCAAACAATATGGGGTATAGCTCCGGCGTGGGAAAGATCCTGAAATTCTCTGAAAAACTGGTCCATATCTATAACTTGAAAACAGATCAGATCGATACGAACCTGAGCGTGCTCGATCCGCTGCAAAAGGTCGTTATCTACAAGATGGATGTGATTTTTGACCTGCTGGATCAGCTTGATTACAAACGGGTGGACCGGCTCGAATTTGACGGAGAGACTTTGTGGATCCCGCAGGAAAGCGGGCAATGATGAACGGTGATGAAGCGCAAGGAGCAAATGAGGCATATCCGAAACTCGCTGCTGGTCCTGGTTCTCCTGGCTTTGATTGAACCTGGTTGCGGGCCCGTGACAACCCTTGTAACCTCCCAAAACCCATACAGGACAGCAGGCTATCTGCAGGCCTTTGAAAAATGGACAAGAGAGGCTCGGATTTACCGGGGACTTGATATGGAATTGATTTGCTCAGCCACGTTCAAGTCGGCCGCCTATCGTAGTGCCTATGTAAAAGAATATGCCGCGACATATCTTTTGACCCCTGAAGCCGAACTCAAACTCGAAGAGGATCAGGCGACAGCCGGCGCGGAATTCCACGATTTTGTGATGGCCACTTCTATCCCGGATCACAAATGGAATGATTTTGACCAAAAGGATTCGATGTGGAAGATATCTCTTACCAATGACAGCAATGATCGGATAGAGTCCGTGGAAATCAGGGAATTGGACAAGAAAGACCCGGTGATAGAGGAGTTTTTCCCTTACGTGAGTCCGTGGAGATATGTCTATTCGTTGAGATTCCCGGTGAGGATACCGGAGAAGAACAAAGCCTTCATAGGCCCGGATACCCGTTTCATCACACTGACCGTAACAGGGGTGAAAGGGACGTGCCATATGACCTGGGGATTGATGATTGATTCTCTCATCTACAAACCGTAAACTATGAACTTAACCAAGGAGGTGCTGTTTGTTGTTTGATAATATTGCTTATGCGATGGGCACGGGGGGCGCTCAGGGAGGAGAGGGCGCTGGATTTCAGGCGCTGATTCCGCTCATATTGATGTTTGTGATCTTTTATTTCCTGTTGATCCGTCCTCAGCAGAAAAAGGTCAAAAAACACCGGGAGATGTTAGGCAATCTGAAAAAGGATGATAAGGTCATAACAAGCGGCGGTATTTACGGCAAGGTTGTCAACCTTAGCGATACTGTCGTGACTATAGAAGTCGCGGACAGGGTGCGTATCAAGGTTAGCCGTGTCAATGTCGCGGAGCTGGCGCAACCGGTACAGGCGGAAATTCAGGCCAAGTAAGATGCCTGATGATTATTGATCAGGGATGGGCAAGGTGTTTTGTCCTCATCCCCGGAACTGGAGATTGTCGGTTGAAGTCTTTTAGATTGCGTGTTTTTTTGATCCTCGCGGTCCTTGTGGCCGCCTGCATATATGTGCTCCCTTCATTCGGGGTGCCGGCATGGTGGCCGAACATATTCCCCTCGGAAAAGGTCCATCTCGGACTCGATCTTCAGGGGGGTATGCACCTGATCCTCGAGGTGGAATCCGACAAGGCGGTTGAAAGCGCTGTGTCACGGACAGGCCAGGAGCTGAAGACCGCTCTTATAAAGGCAAAGATCAGATACAGAGACTTTGATGTCGTTGTCGGCAACAAGATCCACTTCAGGATATTGAACAAGAACCAGATAGCTTCAGTTGAAGATCTTCTGAAAGACTCGTTCGGAATTCTCGATATCGTCTCAAGGGAAACAGATGACGACAAACCGCGATTCGGGCTCGTGCTTAAAGAAGAAGAAGCGCGGTACATCAAGGGATTGGCGGTTGACCAGGCGCTGGAGACGATCCGTAACCGTATTGATCAATTCGGTGTAAGTGAGCCTGATATCCTTCCACAGGGAGAAAACCGGATACTGGTGCAACTGCCGGGCATAAAGGATCCCCAGCGGGCTATCGATTTGATCGGGAAAACGGCGCTGCTGGAATTCAAGCTCGTTGATGCCGAGCACAGTGTCGCAGACGCCCTCAAAGGGATTATACCGCACGATGCCGAGGTGCTTTACGAGGTCAAGGTGGACCCCGGAACCCATACGGAGACCAGGATACCTTACCTGATCAAGAAAAGAACCTATCTCACAGGCGAATACCTTACAGATGCAAGGGTCCAGATAGATTCCCAGTTTAATGAGCCGTATGTCTCGATTGAATTTGACAAAAAGGGCGCACGGCTGTTTGAACAGGTAACGGAGGAGAATGTAAAAGGGCGTCTTGCAATCGTCCTTGATGGAAACGTCTATTCCGCTCCTGTTATCCAGGAAAAGATCGCCGGGGGCCAGGCCCGGATTACAGGAAGTTTTACCGCTGATGAAGCACATGACCTTGCGATTGTGCTCAGGGCTGGCGCCCTTCCTGCTCCTGTCACGATACTCGAGGAACGGACGGTAGGTCCTTCCCTCGGACGTGATTCAATCGACAGCGGGTTTTTCTCCATGCTGATCGGAGGCGTGTTTGTAGTCCTTTTTATCCTTGTCTATTACAGAGGAGCCGGTCTCATAGCCGATATCGCGCTCTTTACAAATATCATCCTGATTACGGCTATCCTTGCCGCATTCAGGGCAACGCTCACTCTACCCGGAATTGCCGGCATCATCCTCACGATCGGCATGGCTGTGGATGCGAATGTCATCATATTTGAGCGGATTCGCGAGGAGATTCGCCTCGGGAAGACCGCCAGGGCTGCGGTGGCAAGCGGCTTCTCCAAGGCTATCCTTACGATTCTGGATGCCAATATTACGACCCTGATAGCGGCGCTCGTGCTTTTTCAGTTCGGGACCGGGCCGGTGAAAGGATTTGCCGTCACCTTAAGCATCGGTATTGTGGCGTCTCTTTTTACGTCGATCGTCCTTTCCCGAGTCATCTTTGATTACTTTCTCTTTTACCGCAAGGTCAAGACAATCAGTATCTAAGATAGTAAGCAAAACAAACCTGTGCGGTTAGCCA